>NZ_JBBMEN010000004.1:0-242104 GCF_040096575.1 Faecalibacterium intestinale | reverse complement strand
TCTACTACCGCTTCATCGGCAAAATCGACTGACCTTTCTTTTTTACCCAACAATATCTTTAATTAAGGGAGACGGGCCGTGTGCAACCACGCGCACAACGGACGCTCCACCGAAACATTCCGCAACGAGGGTCATTTTGACCTCATCCAGAAGCAGCTGCGCCCCGGCGATTTTGTGGTGATCCAGTTCGGCCACAACGACCAGAAGCATCCGCATTTGCAGGCATACAACGGCTACCCGGAAAATCTGCGCCGGTTCATTGCGGAGATTCGCGCAAAAAAAGCCCTGCCCATTCTTGCAACGCCGATCGCGCGCAATACATGGACAGAGCAAAACGGAAAACTCACCTATAACGATCTCCTGCACGACCATGCGCAGGCGTGTATCGCGCTAGGCAAAGAACTGAATGTCCCCGTGCTGGATCTACATCAGGCCGCCATGGAGGACATCATCCGGCTGGGCCGGGATGCTTCCAAAATCTACTATCATCAGGGGGATTGGACGCACACCAACGATTACGGCGCAGTCCGTGCCGCTGGATATGCGGCCGATGCTCTGCGTTCGCTGGGCGGTACGTTCCCGGAGTATCTGCCATTGATTCAGGCGGTGTCAGCATCCATCAAGCCGTGGAAGCCGGAAGCCGCACTGCTTCTGGAAAAGCCTGTGCGTCTGGCCGGGGTAAAAGGCCCCAATGGTACGGAAGAAGGAACTGCCGCACAAGACCATCAGGCTGAAAAGGATGGCGGCGATGCGCTGGCACGGCTGCTTGCGGCGGTGCAGAGTGCCCGTGGACAGGGCGGTTAACCTTGCTCCGGGTTTCCGGCACTTTTCAGTGCACTTTTGCGATACTGTAAAGGGCTTTGCCCGGTCGCCTTGGCAAACCGGGTGGAAAAGTTGCTGGCATCTCCAAAACCGACCTGCTGCGCGATCTCGGTTACGCTGTGGTCGGTGAGGACAAGCAGTTCCTTTGCCTGCGTGATGCGGAAGTTGACGAGATAGTTGTAGGGCGTTGTACCCATATACCGCCGGAACAGCCGCAGAAAATAGCTCTTGCTCATGTGGGCATCGGCCAGCAGGTCAGCAAGGGAAAGTTCTTTCTGGTAATTCTTGCGCAGGGTTTCCGCAGCCTGCAGAATGACCTGCCGTGCGCTGGTGGTCTCGGCCTCTGCAAGAATGGTCTGCGCGCACAGGGCAAGCATCCCGTGCAGAGTCAACCCGGTCTGCACCATGCTGTCCACGTTGCCGCGTTCCATCTGGCCCAGAATCGTTTCAAACAATTCCTGCATCTTGACCCCGGTGATCTGCACCGGGGTCAATTTTTTGCCCGGAAACAGCAGCGGCTCCATGGCCGCAACGCCCACACCGTCCAGATGCACCCAATAATGGTGCCAGCAGCTTTGCCCCGGTGCGGTGCAGTAGCTTTGCGGAGTACGGCAGTTGAGCAGCAATGCCTGCCCGGTGCTGAGGGTCACATGGTTCCCATCCTGCTCGATCAGTCCGGCTCCGCGCAAGGTGTAGAACAAAATGTAGCTTTCTTTGTCGGTGCGGGCAGTGGAAAAATGCTGCTGGGCATAGAACACTCCCGCTTCGGTGCAATAATAGGGCTGCGCTAGCTCTGCTTCGCTGGGCGTTGTGCGTTTCCAGATGCTTTCTGGGGTCACATCCATGTTATAAGTCAGCATTTTCCGATTCCTCTCTTTCTGTTTTTAGTATAGCGCACACGCCTTTTGGGGGCAAGAGTAGACTTTTCACAAAAAAGAGGATACTTTTTCGGATGGAATTTTCCGAACGCGGCCAGTATACTAATGAACAGAAAGTTTGTTATCTTTCTGCCAATCCAAACGATTGCAGCAAAAAGAGAAGTGTCAATTTGGAGGTTTTGTATTATGGCTGATCGTATTGTTCTGAACAGCATTTCTTACCATGGCCACGGTGCCATCGAGAACATTGTTCCCGAACTGACCGCTCGCGGCTACAAGAAGGCTTTCGTCTGCTCTGACCCCGACCTGATCAAGTTCGGTGTCACCAAGAAGGTCACCGACCTGCTGGACGCTGCCGGTTTCGCTTACAGCGTGTACAGCGAGATCAAGCCCAACCCCACCATCGCCAATGTGCAGGACGGCGTGGCTGCTTTCAAGGCAGCAGAAGCTGACTGCATTGTGACCATCGGCGGCGGCTCCTCCATGGACACCGCAAAGGCCATCGGCATCATCATCAACAACCCTGAGTTCGCCGATGTGCGTTCTCTGGAGGGCGTTGCTCCCACCAAGAAGCACGCTGTGTTCACCATCGCAGTACCCACCACTGCCGGCACCGCTGCCGAAGTTACCATCAACTACGTCATCACCGACGTGGAGAAAAAGCGCAAGTTCGTCTGCGTGGATACCAACGACATCCCGGAGATCGCAGTCGTTGACCCTGATATGATGTCCTCCATGCCCAAGGGCCTGACCGCCGCCACCGGTATGGATGCTCTGACCCACGCCATCGAGGGCTACATCACCAAGGGTCACTGCACCATTTCCGATATGTTCCATCTGGAAGCCATCAAGCTGATCAGCGAGAACCTGCGTGGTGCGGTGCAGAACACTCCGGAAGGCCGCGAGGGTATGGCTCTGGGCGAGTATATTGCCGGTATGGGCTTCTCCAATGTGGGTCTGGGCATTGTTCACTCCATGGCACACGGCCTGTCCGCTCTGTATGACACTCCCCACGGTGTGGCCTGCGCCATCCTGCTGCCGGTCGGTCTGGAGTACAACAAGACCGTCGCTGGCGAGCGTTACCGTGCAGTCGGCAAGGCTATGGGCGTGAAGGGTATCGACGAGATGAACGACGCACAGGCCGCTGATGCAACCATCGCTGCTGTCAAGAAACTGTCTGCTGATGTGGGCATCCCCACTAACCTGAATGGCATCCTGAAGGAAGAGGACATCCAGTTCCTCGCTGAGTCTGCTTATGCAGATGCCTGCCGCCCCGGTAACCCCCGCGACACCAGCGTGGAGGAGATCGTGGAGCTGTACAAGAGCCAGCTGTAAGATTCCGCATAACTGCTTTGCTTAAATTCCCCATTTCTTCTTCATTACCCCCATAACGCAAAAAAGCTGGAGCGTTCCTTCCATACGGAGCGTTCCGGCTTTTTTGTTTGCAGCAGATGCTTTTTCAAAATCATAGAGTAGACTTTTCACAAAGAATGTGTCACCTTTGCCGATGGAATCACGATGCCCGAACCCGTATACTTAGGTCAAAGAATCCACACAGGAGGCGCATTATGCAAAAGAAATATCTTGCCATCGACATTGGTGCATCCAGCGGACGGCACATTGTCGGATGGATGGAGAACGGCGTTCTCCGCACCGAGGAAGTGTACCGGTTCCCGAACAGTGTTCAGCGGGTGGACGGGCATCTGGAGTGGGACATCGACAGCCTGTTCGCCAACGTGAAGAACGGCATCCGGGAAGCCTTTGCAAAGTATCCGGCCATCGAGAGCCTTTCTATTGATACATGGGCGGTCGATTATGTGCTGCTGAAAAACGACCAGCCGATTTATCCGGTCTACGCCTACCGCGACAGCCGGACGCAGGCGGTCATTCCCGAAGTACACAGCATCCTGCCGTTTGAAACGCTCTATGCGCACACCGGTATCCAGTTCCAGCCTTTCAACAGCATTTATCAGCTGTACGCAGACAAAAAGGCCGGGCGGCTGGAGCAGGCCGAAGATTTCCTGATGATCCCGGAATATCTGCTCTGGAAGCTCTGCGGCGTGAAGGCCCGCGAGTACACCAATGCTACCTCCACCGGCCTTGTCAACGCACAGACCAAGGAGTATGACCCGGAAATTCTCAAAGCACTGGGTCTGCCGGAAACCATGTTCCCTAAGTTGACCGCTCCCGGCACGGTGCTGGGACCGCTGAAAGCGGACATTGCCGCCGAGGCGGGCGGACAGACCAATGTGGTGCTGTGCGCTACCCACGACACGGCCAGTGCCGTGGAGGGCATCCCGATGGAGCAGGGCGATGCACCGTTCCTGTCCTCCGGCACATGGAGCCTGCTGGGTGTCAAGCTGGCAAGCCCCGTTACTACGCCGGAAAGCTGCAAAGCCAACTTCACCAATGAGGGCGGTGTGGGGTACATCCGCTACCTGAAAAACATCATGGGCCTGTGGATCATCCAGTGTGTGCAGAAGCAGCTGGGCATCTCCTTTGCAGAGATGGTGGAACTGGCCAAGACCAGCACCTACACCCGCATTTTTGATGTGAACGAAGCCCGTTTCTCCGCGCCGCAGGACATGAGCGCAGAGATTCGCGCCGCTCTTGCTGAAACGGGTGACGCTCCTGCTACGGATGCAGACCTCATCAACAGCATCTATCACTCGCTGGCCTACTGCTATGGCGAAGCCTATCGTGAGATGGAGGAAGTCACCGGCCAGCACTGGGATAAACTGTACATCGCAGGCGGCGGTGCAAAGAACGCCACCCTGAACGAACTGACCGCCCATTATACCGGAAAACAGGTCGTGGCTCTGCCCATTGAGGCGACGGCCATCGGCAATTTGAAGATCCAGATGAACATTTGATAAGGAGGATTTCCCATGCTCGTTGAAACCAAAGCCCGTGTTGGCGTGTTCGCCATTGCTCTGGGAGCCTATCTGCCCCAGTTCCCGACCCTCGTACCCGAATTTGAGCAGCAGTACGCCGACTTCAAAAAGACCATCCCCGACAGCGTAGAAGTCGTTGATGGCGGCATCGTCACCACCAAGGAACTGTCCATGGCCGCAGGCGACAAGTTCCGCGCCGCTGACGTTGATCTGGTCATTTTGCAGCTGCTGACCTACGCTACTTCTTACAATATGCTGCCCGCTGTGCGCGACCTGAACGTGCCCGTGGTTCTCGTGAACGTCCAGAAGAAGAAAGCCCCGGACTACGCCAATACGGACACTCCCACTTGGCTGGGCGAGCTGTACGCCTGCGGTGCAGTCGGCGAGATGGTGGCCGACTTGGAGCGCGCTGGCAAGCGTCACGCCGTTATCACCGGCGTGGTCGAGGGCGGCGACCCGCAGGTGCAGGCTGAGATCGAGGACTGGTGCCGTGCCGCACAGGTGCGCCGCCGCTTCCGCGACACCAATCTGGCACAGATTGGTCGTCCGTATCCCGGCATGATGGACCTGTACATTGACGAAACCAACCTGTACAACCGGATGTTCCTCTACACCAAGCAGTTCGACTGGGAGAAGATGTGGGCCATCGCTGACAACATCACCGATGAAAACGCCATCCGCGCTAAGGCACAGGATATTCTGGACACTTTCGACATCGAGGGTGGCGGCACCATTGAAAAGGTCTGGGACATGGCAAAGTATGTCGTGGCCTTTGAGCAGTGGGTCAAGGATGAGAAGATTGCCTTCATCGCTTCCCACTATGACGGCTTTGCACAGGGCAAGGCCGGTGTGCTGGACAGTATGCTGATCCCGGCCTTCTCCATGCTCATCAAGCAGGGCGTGGCCTGTGCCGTGGAGGGCGACATCAAGGTGTCCATGGCCATGAGCATCCTCAAGACCATCGCAGGCTGCGGCCAGTTGAGCGAGATGTACTCCATCGACTTTGACGAGGATATCTGCATCATCGGTCACTCCGGTTCCGGCGATGCCGATATTTCCGAGAAGAAGCCTACCATGAAGATCGTGCCTGTGTTCCACGGTAAGACCGGTGGCGGCTACCTGACCCAGTTCTACCCCCACCTTGGCCCTGTGACCTATCTGGGCATCACGCAGGACAAGGACGGTCACTTCAAGTTCGTGGTGGCTGAGGGGGTCAACGAACCCGGCCCCATCTTCACCTTTGGCGACACCAATATGCGCACCCGCTTCACCTGCGGCGCACGGGAGTTCTGCAACCGTTGGAGCGAGGCTGGCCCCACCCACCACATGGCTGCGGCAACTGGCCGTCACATTGACACCATTCTGAAAGTGGCAAAAATCTTTGATGTTCCTGTGGACATCATCACCCGATAATTGAGTTTGAAGAAGAAAAGAGAGGTATTTATCATGGGAATTCTGGATGTTGAGATCGTAAAAGGCTTTATGCGGATGTGCAACGATGGCTGGCTTCAGGGCTGGCACGAGCGCAACGGCGGCAACCTGACCTACCGCATGAAGGAAGAAGAAGTGGCCGAGTGCCGCCCCTTCTTCAATGCACAGCCCCGCGAGTGGGTGAACATGGGTGTGCAGGCCGACAATCTGGCTGGTGAGTATTTCATCACCACCGGTTCCGGCAAGTTCTTCCGCAATGTGGAATTGGACCCCGTCCACAGCATCGGTATCGTGGAGATCAACGACAAGGGCGACAGCTGGCGCATTGTCTGGGGTCTGGAAGATGGCGCAAAGCCCACCAGTGAATTCCCCAGCCACTTCATGAACCACAGCGTCCGCAAGGCAGCGACCAACGGTGCGAACCGTGTCATTTATCACTGCCATGCCACCAATGTCATTGCACTGACCTATATCCTGCCCCTGACCGACCGCGACTTCACCCGTGCCCTGTGGCAGAGTGCCACCGAGTGTCCGGTGGTGTTCCCGGAGGGCGTGGGTGTCTGCCCGTGGATGGTGCCCGGTGGTGCGGACATCGCCATGGCAACCAGTGAGCTGATGAAGACCTATCAGGCTGCAATCTGGGCACAGCACGGCCTGTTCGCTTCCGGCCCGGACTTCGACATCACCTTCGGTCTGGCTCACACCATTGAAAAGAGTGCCGAAATTTACGTTAAAGTCCTGAGCATGGGCGGCGGTCTGATTCGTCAGACCATCACGGACGACGACCTGCGCGCCATCGCCCGTGACTTCGGCGTGACCCTGAACGAGAACTTCCTCGACTAAGGAGCAGAACATGGAACACATGGCATGGAAGGGCCGCATCAAGCCCGGCTGCAAGGCCGAATACCAGAAGCGTCACGCAGAAATTTGGCCAGAGATGGTCAAGGTGCTGAAAGACGCCGGTATCTGCAATTACAGCATCTTCTACTGCAACGATGAGCTGTTCGGCTACTATGAGTGCGAAAAGGGCGTGGCCTACGCCGAAAAGGTGCAGGCCGAAAGCCCGGTGGTTGACCGCTGGAACGAGTATATGAAGGACATTCTGGAACTGGAAATGGACCCCGTGACCGGCGCACAGCCCAAGCTGGAACAGGTATTCCGGCTGGATTAAGCGACACTGTCCGATAAAACCAAATTGACTAGAGCCATCCGTAATAAGAACACGGGTGGCTCTTTTTGCTTGTGTTCAAACAATGTTGCACGTTTCAAAAGCACCAACGAATATAAAAAATTATTTATATGTAGAAAAATAGCCAAAAATATTGTATGATTTAACAGGACGATGTTAAAAAGAACAAAATTGTATACAACACAAGCGCAAGATTGTTTGAATTTTTGACTTCATTCGCAATTCTTTGCGAGAAAGTCTGTCCAAGAGTCGCTATACTTATAACCAGAAAGTTGCACCGGAAAAGCAAAAACTTTAGGAGGAATGACAATGAAAAAGACATCAAAAATCTTGTTGACCGTCATTGTCGTCGTGTTGCTGGGAATTGGAATTTCCACCTTTTTCAAGGTAAACGGCAGCATTGGCAGTGACAAGATCCAGCTCCGGCTGGCACACGGTCAGGCGGGCGATTCCGAGATCGGCGGCACGATCGCATATCTGTCCGATCTGGTGGCCGAAGATGAGAGCATGAACATGGAGGTTTCCATCTATCCCAGCGGTGTTCTGGGTTCCGAAACTGCCATGGTCGAACTGGTACAGGCCGGCGTTCTGGACATGGCAAAGATCAGTGCCGGTACGCTGGGACAGTTCGATGACCGCTACACCATCTTCTCGCTGCCGTATCTGTTCAAAGGGCAGGAACATTACTACAATGCAATGGCAAACAGTGAAGCTATCCGCGAACTGTTCAACGCCACGGAAGATGCCGGCTATATCGCGATCGGATATTATTGCAACGGTGCGCGCAACTTCTATCTGAAAGACGATATTGCAGTGACTTCTCCCGAAGTGCTGAAAGGCAAGAAGATCCGCTCTATGGTTAGTTCCACTTCCATGGATATGATCGAAGCAATGGGCGGTTCGCCCGTTCCCATGTCCGCAAGCGAGACCTACACCTCTTTGCAGCAGGGCATCGTGGACGGTGCCGAGAACACCGAACTGGCTCTGACCGTTGATAAGCACGAGGAGATCGTCAAGTCCTACACCTACACCGAGCATCAGTACACCCCCGATATCTACATCATCAGCACGAAAGTCTGGAACAAGCTCTCCAAGGAGCAGCAGGATTATCTGCTGGAGTGCTTCAGCAAACTGAATGACAACTTCGTACAGAAGTACAATCAGATGATGGACGATGCCATGGTCGAGGCAGAAAGCTACGGTGTCCATGTCTACCGCGACATCGACAAGACTCCGTTTATCGAAGCTGTGCAGCCCATTCACCAGAACTTCCTTGCAAAAGGCGAGTCCTACCAGAAGCTGTACGATGATATCCAGAGCTATGCGGAGGATACAGACAAATGAAAGTTTTGAATAAGATTTTGAGTTCCGTTCTTGCCTTCATGGTGGCGGCGATGGTCGTTGTCTGCTGCTGGCAGGTCATTACCCGCTTTGTTCTGGGCAATCCCAGCAAATACACCGAAGAGATCCTGCGTTTCGCACTGATCTGGCTGACTATGCTGGGTGCGCCGTATGCCTACGGTGCCAAGCAGCATCTGGCCATTGACCTGCTGGTCAAGGGTTTTGAACCCGCTGGTCAGCACCGCACCCAGATCTTTGTAGAGTTCGTTGTTCTGGCACTGAGTGCTGCGGTCTTTGTTGCAGGCGGCATCGCCGTCACGATGAACGCCCACGGCCAGATCTCGGCGGCAATGAAGCTGCCCATGGAGTGCTACTACGCCTGCATTCCCATCGGCGGTGCGCTGATGATCCTTTACAGCCTGAACAATCTGTATCATCTCTTCCGGGATAAAAACAAGGAGGTCGCTTAAATGGAACTGCAAGCCGCTATCCTTCTGGTGGTCAGCTTCGCGCTGTTGCTGATGTTCAGCGTACCTGTTTCGTACAGCATCGTTGCATCCGCATTTATCACCATCACCGCTTTCCTGACCCCGCAATTCGGTATGTTCGTTTCCGCCCAGAAAGTCATCGCGGGCATTGACAGTCTGTCCTTGATCGCCGTTCCATTCTTCATCTTAGCCGGTCTGCTGATGAGCAACGGCGGCATCGCGCACCGATTGGTTGACTTAGCCATGCTGGTTCTGCGCCGGGTTCCCGGTGCGCTGGCTCTGACCAACGCCGCTGGCAACGCAATGTTCGGTTCTATTTCTGGTTCTGGTATCGCAGCGGCTACCGCCATCGGCGGCGTTATGCTCCCCATGGAAAAAGAGGAAGGCTATGACGAAGGCTTCTCCGCTGCCATGAACGTGGCTACCGCTCCGGTTGGCCAGCTGATTCCTCCCACGACCGCATTTATCGTCTACTCCACTGCCAGCGGCGGCACTTCCGTCGCTACCCTGTTCATGGCTGGCTGGATTCCCGGTCTGCTGTGGACTGCCGCCTGCATGGTCGTTGGTTATTTCATCGCAAAGAAATACGGCTACATCCGTAAGGGCGAGAAAGCCAAGAAGCTGAGTGCCAGCGAAACCTTGCAGACCATCTGGCGCGCCATCCCCAGCCTGCTGCTCATCGTCATCATCATCGGCGGCATCCTGTCCGGTGTGTTCAGCCCCACGGAGGCTTCCGCTGTGGCTGTTGCCTACGCTTTCATCCTGTCGGTGTTCATCTATAAATCCATCGACCTGAAGGATATGCCCCGTATTCTGGTGCAGACCGCAAACATGACCACCGTTGTCATGCTCATCATCGGCGCATCTTCCGTCCTGAGCTTTGTTCTGAGTTTCACCGGCCTGCCTGCTGCCATCAGTAAAATGGTTCTGGGCATCTCCGACAACAAGTACGTCCTGCTGCTCATCCTGAACATCTTCCTGCTGATCGTCGGCACCTTCATGGATATGGCACCGGCTCTGCTGATCTTCACCCCGATCTTCCTGCCCATTGTCCGCACCTTCGGCATGAGCGATGTACAGTTCGGCGTTATGATGGTCATGAATCTGGCGGTCGGCACCATTACCCCTCCCGTTGGCAACGTCCTGTTCGTGGGCTGCTCTCTGGCAAAGCAGCGTCTGGAGAACGTGATGAAGAGTCTGGTTCCGTTCTTCGTGGCAATTTTCATCTCCTTGATGCTGGTCACTTACATTCCCGCTCTGAGCGAGTGGCTGCCTACCACGCTGGGCCTGATGTAAGCCCCGCAGTGCAAATGCTTGTCAAACCTGAACAGATATGACATAATCAAGGCAAAGGTTCCTGCGGCGATTGCCGCAGGGATACCGCCTGTTCAGGAGAAAAGGAGCATTTCATGGAAACAACATGGCTGCACAGCATGGTTCAGGGCGATGCGACCCAGTATTACCGCAAACGAAACGGCATTATGGTGGAACACATGGTTCGTCCGGCAAACTTTGATATGCGGTACAACCACTTCCATCAGGAGTACGAAATTTATCTCCTGCTCCGCGGGCGGAGGCAGATGTTTTTTGAGAACCGCGCCTATGAAGCACAGGCCGGAAACCTGATCCTTGTGGACAGCGGCCAGATCCATATGTCCCATTCCATTGTGGGCGACCCGGAATCCGAGTATGAACGTGTGATCCTCTATGTAGACCGGGATATTGTGGAAAAGGTCGATAAGATGTTCCCGGAATTGAAAATCGGTGCGTTCTTCCACAAACACTACGGCATTTACGAACTGACACCGAAGCAGACAGCGAATACCAGCCGATTGTTTCTGCAAATCATGGAGGAACTGGACAAGGCAGAGCCTATGAGCCAGACTGCCATCCTTTCAGAGTTGATTCTGGGCTTCATCCACTTCCGGCGCAGCAATCAGCAGGTCGCCTGCTTGAATGATGTGCAGGAGGGCAAGGCCAGCGGCGGAAAGTTCGATGCCGTTTATCAGGTCGCCGATTACATTTCAGATCACTTTCAGGAATCACTCTCGCTGGACAACCTTGCCGAGCAGTTCTATATCAGCAAGTATTATCTGAGCCGTTCCTTTCACGAGGTGACCGGCTTCGGCATCAACGAATATGTCAACATCCTGCGGGTAAAAAAGGCGCAGAGCCTGTTGGAAACGACAACGCTTTCCGTTTCCGAGATCGCAAGCCGTACCGGGTTTGAGAGCATCACCTATCTGGGGCGTGTGTTCAAGAAATATCAGCACGTTACGCCTGCACAATATCGCAAATCGCTTACTTCAACCAATCAAAACAGCACAGATAAATGAGGTGTTTTTTGTGGCAAACGAAATCAAAAAAGAACTGATCCAGAAGAAGCTGGATCTCGTCATTCAGAAGCTGATGCACCTTGGTGCCCCCGAAAACGAGGACACTTTGAAAGAAGGCGGCGAGGCCATCGGATTTTTCAGCCGTGACTTCGGCATCAAGGAGTGGGACTGGCCGCAGGGCATCGGCCTGTACGGACTGCTCAAAATTGCCAAGATGCAGGATTCGGAGGAATACCGCACCTTCCTGCACGACTGGTTCAAGGAGAATATTGCGCAGGGTCTGCCTTCCCGCAATATCAATACGACCACTCCGCTGCTGACCCTGTGTGAACTGAACGAGATCTACCACGACCCTGAGTTTGAAGCTCTCTGTCTGGACTGGGCAAAGTGGCTGATGGAGTGCATCCCACGCACCCGTGAGGGCGGTTTCCAGCACGTCACCAGTGCCAACGGCGACCGTCAGGGCGTTCGTCTGAACGAGAGCGAAATGTGGATCGACACCCTGTTCATGACCGTCCTGTTCCTGAACCGGATGGGCCAGAAGTACGGCAAGCAGGAGTGGATCGATGAATCCATCAAGCAGGTGCTGATGCACATCAAGTATCTGTACGATACCCACACCGGCCTGTTCTTCCACGGCTGGTCGTTCAATCGGATGGACAACTTCGGCGGCGTGTTCTGGTGCCGCGGCAACAGCTGGTTCACGCTGGGTATTCTGGACTATCTGGATATGTTCAAGGGTACGCTGAATCAGGGGGTCAAGGCGTTCATTCTGGACACCTACAAAGCACAGGTTCGTGCGCTGCGTGACCTGCAGGGCGAGGACGGCCTGTGGCACACCGTTCTGGACGACCCCACCAGCTACGAAGAAACTTCCGGTTCTGCTGCCATCACCGCTGGCATCCTGAAGGGCATCCGCATGGGGATTCTGGATGATTCCTACCTGCCTTGCGCCCAGAAAGCCATCCGCGCCATCCTCAAGAACATCGACACCGATGGTACGGTGCTGAAAGTGTCCGGCGGCACCGGCATGGGCTATGACCGCGACCACTACAAGAACATTCTGATTGCTCCCATGGCATACGGCCAGTCGCTGACCATCCTTGCACTGGTGGAAGCACTGGAAACCTTTGAATGATATTTCACTGACCTTTATGGAGGACTACTATTATGGCTATCTGCACTCCCAAATCCTTTGACCTGACCGGCAAGGTCGCACTCATTACCGGCGCATCCTACGGCATCGGCATGGCCATTGCAAAGGCACTGGCCGCGAATGGTGCGACTATCGTGTTCAACGACATCAAGCAGGAACTGGTGGACAATGGCATCGCTGCTTATGAAGAAGCCGGCATCAAGGCTCACGGTTATGTCTGCGATGTTACCGACGAGGACGCCGTCAACGCCATGGTTGCCAAGATCACCGAGGAAGTCGGCCACATCAACATTCTGGTCAACAACGCCGGCATCATCAAGCGCATCCCCATGACTGAGATGAGCGCAGCACAGTTCCGTCAGGTCATTGATGTTGACCTGAACGCGCCCTTCATCGTGGCAAAGGCCATCATCCCTGACATGATCGCACAGGGCGGCGGCAAGATCATCAACATCTGCTCCATGATGAGCGAACTGGGCCGCGAAACGGTTTCTGCTTACGCTGCCGCAAAAGGCGGTCTGAAGATGCTGACCAAGAACATTGCTTCTGAGTACGGTGCTTACAACATCCAGTGCAACGGCATTGGCCCCGGCTACATTGCTACCCCGCAGACCGCACCTCTGCGCGAAATTCAGCCCGATGGAAGCCGTCATCCCTTCGACCAGTTTATCGTGGCCAAGACCCCTGCAGGCCGCTGGGGTGAAGCCGAAGATCTGGGTGGCCCTGCCGTGTTCCTCGCATCCGAGGCATCCGATTTTGTCAATGGCCTGATCCTGTACGTTGATGGCGGCATCCTCGCTTACATCGGCAAGCAGCCCCAGTAAAGAAAGGCACCTGCTATGAAGATTGGCTGCCGTGCCCACGATTATGGCAAGCACCCGGCGCAGGAACTGGCATTGATTCTGCACAACGCTGGTTATCAGGCTGCACAGGTCGCTGTGCCAAAGGCCATTGAGGGCATCAACGATTATCAACATATCTCGCCGGAACAGTTGGAAACCCTTCGGAGTGGTTTTTCCGCCCATCAGGTCGAGATCTCTGTGCTGGGCTGTTATCAGGACTTGAGCGACCCGGACGCAGAAAAACGTGCCGCTGCTGTGCAGAATGTCTGCCGTGTTCTGGGCTGGCAGCATCTTGCAGGCGGTCACTGCGTCGGCAGTGAAACGTCCTATCTGCATCTGGATGCAGAAGAACGCGCCGCACGGCGCGAATGGATGTTCGACAGCATTCTTCGCATCGTGGAAGCTGCTGCAAAAACAGACGCCATCTTTGCGGTAGAGCCGGTCTACTGGCATCCGCTGGACAGTCTGGAGGTGGTGCAGCAGCTCATCGACCATGTGGCCGACCCGGAGCATCTGCACTTCATCTTCGACCCGGCCAATGTGCTGGAAAACCACAACATCCCCCATCAGGCAAAGCTGTGGAATGACTGGCTTTCTCTGATCGGTTCCCGCGTGGATGCCATTCACATCAAGGACTTCACCTACGGTTCTACGGGGACTGACGATACTTATGGGCCTTGCCCGCTGGGAAAAGGCTGCATCCAGTATGATGCCATCTCCAAATGGCTGCACCAGCAGAATCGGGACATTCCGCTCCTTCGGGAAGAAGTCATCCTGAGCTGCGCCGCAGAGGACATTGCTTTTATGTCAGCCCTCTGAACCACATTTCAAACCCATCCGCAATTTGCTTTCTTCATTTTCTCCTTCATCATGCGCCCTCCCCTTTGTGGGAGGGCGTCTTTGTTTTTATCTGCCTGTGATTCTTGATAGAATGAAAAATTATTGATATAGACGCTGGGAAAAGCGGCTTCTATAATGGAGCCAGAAAGAACTTCGGAAGGGAGAATACAGCATGAAAGTACATTGCTTACAAGGACGGACGGCAAGCGGCTTTGTTACCTTCGGCGGTGTCTGGGAAAAAGGCGAGGTCCCGGCTGCATCGTTCCAGCTGACAGCACCAGACGGAAAAACACTGCCATTGCAGAGCAAGCCTATGGCGTTCTGGCCGGATGGAAGCATCAAATGGAGTGCGCATACCACCGATGCGGCACTGCTGAAAGAGGGTGCAGAACTTTTGCCAACTCCAAAAGAGCAGCCGGACAGCGGAATTCAGATCATAAAAGGCCCGGATGCCTGTACACTGGATACCGGCGTACTCCGGCTGACCGTTCCTCTGGGAGAAAACCTGCACTGTGATTTTCTGGTGCAGGATATTTCTGTTTCCGGGCGAAAGGCCGCACACAAGGTCTACCCGGTCTTTCTGCTGGAACGCCGGAACGAAACGGAAGATGTGCTGGAAACACGGGTGCAGAAGTTCCACGGCGTGGTTCAAAAGGCTGTTCTGGAAGAAGCAGGCCCTTTGCAGGCGACCGTTGCATTTTACGGAGAGAACACACACGGCGAGTGTTGCTCCATGCCTTTTGTGATACGGCTCTCGGTCTGGAAGGTCAGCGCAGAAATGCGCTTTGTCCACACCTTCCTGTTTGACGGTGTGGAACAGCGGGATTTCCTCAAAGGAATGGGCATCCGGTTTGAAACGGAGCTTTCCGGTGCGGTATACACCCGCCATGTGCAATATCTGCAAGAGGACAAGGTGTTCCATGAATGTCCGCAGAATCTGGATTCAAGGTTTCCACATCTTGGGCCGAAAGTCTGTCAGGCACAGCTGAACGGCGAGATTTCTGCTGCAAATGCGTCAGAGGATATGAAACAGGCCTCACAGGATATTCCCATCTGGCGGCAGTATCATCTGGTGCAGGACAGCAACCGACATTATGCCATTTTTAAGGCGACCCATACTGCGTGCTGCCGCATCCGCGCACAGGAGGGTGCAAGGGCACCGGGCGTTATGGCACTGACCGGAGAAAATGGCGGCGTGATGGCAGGCATCCGGGATTTCTGGCAGAAATATCCCGGTGGTCTGGCCGCAAATGCGTTGGATCAGGAAAATGCACAGTTGTCCTTGTGGTTCTATTCGCCCTTGCAGGAAGCCTATGATTTCCGGCACTATGACACCAAAAGTCATCCCATGACCTGCTATGAGGGGTTTGAAGATTTACGCCCCAGTGCCTACGGCATCGGAGTGACCAGCGAATGCCGGGTGCAGTTCACGGACAGCCTGCCCTCCGAACAGCAGCTCCGGCAGTTTGCCGACCGACTGCAAAAGCCGCCGGTCGTTGTGGCAGACCCGGCGTATTACCACGAAAAACGTGCATTTGGCTATTGGGGGCTTCCACATCCTGAAACAAAGGCCGGGGAGCAGCTGGAAACCGCTCTTGACCGGGCGTTCTCGTTCTACCAACGCGAGGTGGAAGCGCGGCATTGGTACGGCCTGTTTGACTACGGCGATGTAATGCACACCTACGACCCGATGCGCCATTGCTGGAAGTACGATGTTGGCGGCTATGCGTGGCAGAATACCGAACTGGTGCCGACCTACTGGCTGTGGCTCTATTTCCTGCACACCGGGCGTGAGGATGTTTTCAGCCTTGCCGAAGCGATGAGCCGACACGCATCCGAAGTGGACACCTACCATTTCGGCCCACTCAAGGGGCTGGGTTCCCGCCATAATGTACGGCACTGGGGCTGCTCCTGCAAAGAACCACGCATCGGCATGGCGGGACACCACCGTTTCCTGTTCTATCTGACCGGGGACGCACGGCTTGGCGAGGTCATGGAAGACGTGAAAGATGCCGACGTTTCCATGAGCCAGAACCCGCACAGCATGGAAAAGCGGCCGGATGGCGTTATTGTTCCCTCTGCTCGCAGTGGGCCGGATTGGTCGAGTTATGTGTCGAACTGGATGACCCACTACGAGCGGACACTGGATGAAGCCTACCGGCGCAAAATTGAGACCGGCATCCGTGATATTGCTGCCACACCATACGGCTTTGCATCCGGGCCGGATTATTACTATGACCCGGAAACCGGGCATCTGATCTACCACGGCGAGATTGAGAACACCCCCAACCAGCATTTGCAGATCTGCATGGGCGGGCCGCAGATCTGGCTGGAAACTGCCGATCTGCTGGAGGATGATACTCTGAAAACGCTGCTGACCCGGCTGGGCAAGTTCTATTATCTTCCGGCAGAAGAAAAGACCAGACGGACCCACGGGCAAATCGTGAACCGTCCTTTCAGCTGGCCAATGTTTGCCACGGCAGTTTCGGCATTCAGTGCGGCAAACACCCATGATGCGGAACTTGCAAAGAAAACATGGGCTGTCCTGATGGAAAGTGTTCCGCAGAACGCTGGAACAGATGCCTTTGCACCCCATTCCTATGTGAACGGTTTTGCCGCCGATGGCCCGTATCAGGAGATTCCCGGCATCTCGACGAACTGGGTATCGCAATGGTGCCTGAATACGTTGATGTGTCTGGAATTTATCCCGGATGCAATGCCGCAGGACGGTTTTATAGAACTGAAGTCGCCTGTTTCCTCCAAAAAATAAGATGAAAAAATCCCATGTCCAGACCAAAATATGGTGTAGGACATGGGATTTCTCGTAGATGCACTCGGATAGAAATAGCTTATATCAACTGAAACCTTGTCCACTTCTGAGATTTATAACGCCAAATGAAAATCGCACCGCGGAATACAAGATCCATGCTCATACCTATGGCAACTCCGATAACACCCCAGCCGAAATACAGACCAAACAGGGCCGAGAAAAGCAGCCGTGCGCCAATCGTCAACGAAATGGAAACGACCATCGTAAAGGTGACATCACCTGCTGCGCGCAGGCCATTGCCTAAGCTCCCGGCAAAAGGATAGGCAAGACCGTTAAAGATGTTGTTGATAAGTACCAGCCAGATGACCAGCGACTTTGCCTCCGGCGAAATAGCCGAATACCGCACGATGAGCGGTGTCAGGGCGAACACAAAGGCGTTCCACAAAATCGACAGTACCAGCGTGATACGATTCAGCTTTTTGAAATAAAAATTGGCGGCATCAATATCCCGTGCGCCCATACACTGCCCAATGACCGTGGTATACACGGGAGCCATTGCCAGCCCCATAATAGATGCTAGCGACCAGATACTTTGCGCCACACCGTTTGCTGCGATCTGGTAGGTGCCGAACAATGCAACCATGCTGGAAAGGGCTACCTTGACCAATTGATGCACCCCGTTTTCCAGACCGTTGGGCAGTGCAATCCCCATGATTTTCTTCTGCGTACCGCCATCCCATGCCAGAATATCCGGGCCGTGATACTGCACAGCGTTTGTCTTCTGAAAGCAGAAAGCGGTAACGGCTACCGCTGAAAGGGTGCGAGAAATGAGCGATGGCCAAGCCACACCAGCCGCTCCTAGATGCAGTCCGAACACACCCACGCAGTTGCCCACCACATTGATGATATTGGTCACAAGGGAGATATACATGGTCACATTGGTCTTACCAATGCTGCGGCAGAGGGCGGCACCAGCATCATAAACCGCCAAGGCTGGAAGCGACAGTGTGGTGATAAACAGATAGGATTCGCAAGCCGCCATGACATCCGGCTCGATCTGCCCGAACAGAAGCCGCAGGAGCGGCTTGCGGAAACACAGGATGAGTATGGTCAAGGTCGCTGAAATCAGGCAGGAAATCGTCAGCAGCTGACCGGCAGCTCTGGACGCCATCTTTTTATCGTCACAGCCGATATACTGGCTGATAATGACCGCACCGCCCGCCGAAAGAGCCGTAAACAGGAAAATCATCACCGTGTTAAAGGACGTCACCAGCGATACGCCCGAAACATCCGCTTCGCTGGAAAAGCTGACCACAAAAGTGTCCGCGATTCCCACGAACATCAGAAGAAACTGTTCAATGAACAGTGGAAAGATCAGATTTCTTAAATCCTTGTTGGAAAACATTTTTACGCCTCGTATTCCCTCACAAGAGCTTTCTGGCAGCGGTTCAGCATCCGCTGAGCCTTGCTCATATCCCAATCGCAGTAGTCTGTCGCAATCATGGCTGCGATACCATGGGTGTGCATCCAAAGCTGGTCGTGCAGTTCATCGGCGGCGGCTCGGTCAAGATGGTACTGCTCCATCAGTTCGTCTATGGTACGGTCAATTATGGGCAAAAGCACCTGTTTCATTTCGGCAAATGCCTGTGACCTCATGAATAAGAACCGGAACAGTTCCGGCTGCTGCCTGGCAAGACAAATGTACTCGATGCCGTACAGATGCACCCGTGTTGAACCGCACTCTTTCTGCATCAGTTCGACAAACTTGTTCACTGCTGTTGGAATCAGTTCTTTGCGCAGTGCATCCATATTGTCAAACGACAGATAAATCGGCTGGGTAGAGCATCCCAGTTCTGCGGCAAGGCTTTTTACATTGACAGCTTCCGTTCCGCCTTCCATCAGCACCCGGAGGGCTGCACCAAGGATCATTTCTTTTGTCACCTGTTTCTTTGCAGGCATTGTTCTGTCACTTCTTTCGATAAATCAATTTATCAATAACTGCATTTATTTTATTCTTCTGCTGGATTTTGTCAAGAGGTCTGTATAGCGTTTACGGTTCCGTATGCCAACCTCGCAATCATAGATTCAATAATGTAAATATTAAGTTTGTTCCATATAACCTTTCTGCAATATTTGATAAAATGCAAACTTATTAAAATTGACGGTGACGGTGGTAGCGTTTATACTTATAAAAGATTATTTATCTAAAAGTATTTAATTTGAAGGGCGGTGAATCTCCTAAAATAGCAGCATTATCAAAAGAACCCGGAGGTTAAAAGCAAATGGCATCTCATGTATTGGGAATTGGATATACACAAAGTACGGCCACCATCGCCAAAATCGGCATTTGGAAACAGCTTGGACTGGAACTGGACTGCACAGATGATTTTGATCACGCAGTTTGTATGCTCAGCAACAGGAATTATATCTGTGTTGCGATCTGTACAAGGGCGGTTTCAGAGGAACAGATTGAAACGCTGCAGAAAATCCAGACGATTCCAATCATTGTTACTTCTCCTGATATAATTTGTAACTATGTGCAGCCTACGGAGAGCGAAGTGCGCATTCCCGAAGAATGTCCGTTGCAATGCGAACACAAATCCACTGTGATCAAGGTCAAAAATCTGCAAATCTGCCTTGAACAGCGTTCGGTGAGCATTGATGGCGTGGCTGTTGACCTGACGGAAAAAGAGTTTGATATTCTGGCATTGCTTCTGCTGAACCAGAAGCAGGTATTCACGCATGAAATGATGATGGATGCCATCTGGCATAACGATTCTGCTTTTTACTCTCGTAATGCACTGTCCAGCCATATCAGCAACCTTAAAAAGAAACTGAAACATTTCTCGGATGTTGCAGACCTGATTAAGAGCATCCGTGGCATCGGCTATAAATTTGAACCGTAAGAATTTTCTTGGGCAAACCTTATGCAAGACTAAACCATATCGAAGAATTCATTTGGTATCATCTACCTGAAAATGGGGAGAGTTTTTCCTAATTCACATGATGATACGCCAAGAGCAGCGAAACGTCATGTTTCGCTGCTTTTTTCTTTGCAAAAAGAAAGACACCAGATGCTCACAGCATCCGATGCCTTACTTTGCATGATTCAGTTCGTCGATTCGCCGACAGATGTCGATCAGCTTTTCGGCTTCGCTCTCTGTCTTTCCGCGAAAGAAGTCATAAACACACTTTGGCACTGCATTCGGCGTTGCCGTTTCTGGGAACACGAGTGCATCCAAACTGATGTTCAGTTCCTTTGCCAGAAGAATGACCGTTTCCATCTTTGGATTGCTGCGGCAGATCTCCGCCTGCATAACAGTGCGGTGACTCATGCCCAATTTTTCGGCAAGCTGCTTCTGGGTCAGACCTCTGGCTTCTCGCTCTGCACGAACTTTTGCACCAAACTCATCCAGTGGATTGTTCATCAAAGCTCACCTCATATTCATTCTAATTCGTTCCGGTAGTTTGATAAATCACCACAAGAGTGACTTGAAGTGATCTCAAGATTACTTGCTAAACACGGGCAACCCAAAAAGAGGTGACAAAGGTGAAAATCTGTATAGATTGGATATTTAGGTTCTGCAAAGAACCGAGCAATATTCACATTAAAAATATCTTATGACGGTAAGCTGCAGCTCTTGAAGTGAGTTGCAGCTTATTTATTTGCTATCAAAACTCACACAAAAAATATCGAATGCCTGAGATGCATTAAGGGCTGAGGATACTTATACCGCTTTCCATCTTCGGATGGAAAACAGTGTCGGTACCCTTTTCTTTAGTGCATCTCTTTTTTGTTGCCAAGAAAAGCCCGCAAACTGTCCTGCAGTGAAGTGTCCTCAACCTCCGCATCCGGCGGAAAGGACACTTCATGTTTCTTTTTGCCCGTTTTTCGTGGCTGGAACTGGCCGCACGGTATCCCTAGCAACTTCGAATTTTCGACTTTTCACGTTTTATCGAAAATTTGGAGGTTTAACATGGGCTTCAACTATGGCCTGGAAAAAAAGAACTTTGACCGTCAGTGGACTATCATTCGCAAACAGTATGAGGACGCTGGCATGAGCAGCGAAGCAATTCAGGCAATGTATGAGTATGACTGGTCTGTTTTCAATGCTGCGCGTTCTTACCAGAACCATACGCAGGAGATTGCTGCCCCTTCCTTTGAGCAGGGCGAAGAATCCTATTCGCCCCTTATGAACAAGTATAAGGAAGCCATTTCCATTACCGAACACTACCACGAAACTAAGAGCCGCTTTACATGGATTGGAGGGATTGAAGATGAAAAATTACTCTTTGCTCTCGAAAACCTGAACGATGAGGACTTGGAAATTTTAACCTTGTATGTTTATGAAGGTTATAACACTGTTGAATTATCGAAAGCATATCGCATTGCACAGCAAAATATAAGCAAGCGAATTTTGAAAATCACTAAATTTTTGAAGAACTTTTATTTTCAGGGTGTAGAATGACCATTTTCGATGCCTACCAAGTGAGGGGACAATTTCAAAAGCGGCTCCCACTGCTGGCAAAATGTCCACACTCACGAACCTTGAAAATTGAAGAGTTCAGTTGTTCGGTACTTCGATAATGATACTTCCGTAATTCGCGGCCCGGTCAGAATGTAGGCGGGGTGGCTGAAATGCCAATGAAGCGGTACAAGTCCGCTGCCGAATGATTCCCCACTCGCAGGGAGCCGAGGGCGAATATGCGAGACCTTAACATATTTTATCAGGAGCGGCCGAATGCTGTTTTTGGTCTTCGGTCACTCCTGTTCTTTTACATATTTATCCGCCATTCACTTTTTCAAACACGGAGGACTACTCAAATGGATGAGTTGAATCCTACGGTGCGCGAACAGGAGATATACGAGGAGATGGAACTGACCCCGGAAATGATCAAGTCCATCCGAACCCTCTGTGCGACCTGTCTGCGGCATTTCGTAGAGGCTAAGGCTTTCAAAATCGCTCTTGTGCCGAGCGCAGACAAGAGCATGGATGTATGCACCGTCTGCCAGACCCGGCGCGGTCACGATTACGTTGTCATGCACCGCTGATGCGGGTGCTTCATTCCAATCACCGGGGAGGTGATTCGTACCGTATAAATAAAACCGCTTTCATATTTTAACAGAAGCCCGCTGCCTAGGAGGTACAGCGGGCTTCTTACATATCCAAACGGAGGTTTCGCAATTGGAATCAACTTTAAAATTCCAACGCGGAGACATCTATTTCATTCGACTGGACAGCAGCACAGGTTCCGAGCAAAGCGGAACCCGCCCTGCGGTCATCCTGCAAAACGATGTGGGCAATACCTATTCACCGACTTTGATCGTTGCGACTTTGACAAGTAAGACAGAAAAGAAAGCTGCGCAGCCGACCCATTGTCTGGTGGAACCGGAAAAGCTGGAGCCTTCCATCGTTCAAGCTGAGCAGATCTTCACCATTGACAAGAGCCGTGTCCAGAATTTTGCAGGACACCTCACCCCGGAAGAAATGAGCCGGGTCGATGATGCTGTGAAGATCAGCCTTGCCCTGAACCCGATGGGGAGCATCCAGAAGCTGAAACCAATCATCCGCTCCACAGCAGCTTACGCGCCGCCTGAAACGGTTGATGGAAAGCCGCCTGTCTATCCCTACACGCCCATCAAATCCGATTTTGAGGACGCAGGGACGGTCGAAGAAATGATGTTATACACCGAACTGCAATCCGCTGTTCATGCCATGATCCAGCGGCTCGAATACAGCTTCACCTTTAATCCCAGCCTGCTCACCAGCCCGAAGCGTAAGAAGCAGGTGGCTGAGATTTTGACCGAAGCCGAAAAATACATTTGGCGAATCAAGGAGGAAATGCGATGCGCCTGAAAAACGACACGAACAATTTTGCCGCTTCTTTCAATATCACCCCGCCTTACCAGATGATGGTGATTCACAGTAGTAAGCTGATCTATCCTCGTGAGGTCTATCAGCGGCGAGTACATCGCAGTCAGGTGGAACTGATTGCCACCGACTTTAACGAGTATATCGCCAACGAGCCGAAAGTCAGCTTCCGCAACGGCAGATATTATGTGGTGGACGGTCAGCACACCATCGAGGGGCGCATTCTCCGCAATGGCGGCAAGGATTTGCCGATTCTCTGCAAGGTCTACACCGGCTTGACGATGGAGCAGGAAGCCCTGTTCTTTGCTGAGCAGAACGGCCACTCCGCACCCCTGACGGCGGGCATCAAGCTGCGCGCCAAGGTCGTGGGCGGCGATGCTCCGTCCAAAGCGTTTCTCGCAGCCACCAACCGGGTGGGTCTGGCGTTCAATTATGACAGCCTGCAGCTGAGCGACTACCGTATCAGCTGCGTGGGCACCGCTCTCAAGCTGTACAACCAGATGGGCGAGAAGATCTACTGCGAATCCCTGCGGCTGATCGTGGCTGCGTGGGACGGTAAGCCCGATTCGTTCCGTGCATCTGTCCTGCGGGGCGTGATGCACTTCGTGGAACTGTATCATGGTGAGTTCAGCGAAGAACGGCTCGTCCGTGCGCTGGGCAGCGTCCATCCTATGGAGATCTACCGTGTCGGCAGAGATAATCCCGCCAAGCTGCCCGGATGGAAGAAATACGTTTTCCCCATCTACATGGCCTACAACGGCAAAGGTCGCAAGGACGCTCTGCCGATGAAGTTCTAAAATCAAGCATATCCCCTTGGCAATATGGGCGGCATCTGTATAAATGCCGCCCATATATTACATATAGTATCTTCTTGTGCCTTATAAACATAATGAACATATTGAACTGAAATGGAGCGAACTACGATGAGTGAAATTGCATCCTGCACGTTGATTCAGCAGGACGAACATACTCGTCAGACAGAGAAATATCTGACCATGTTCAAAAAATATCCTGATGTCGTATCGGTTGAGATTCTTCAGGAAATGCTGGGCATCTGCCGCAAGAATGCTTATCTGCTTGTTAAGGAAAACAAGATTCGCTCTGCTCGTGTGGGGCGCAGTTACAAAATCCCGAAACTCTGCGTTGTAGAGTATCTGGTCAATCAAACTTGACCATCAGGAGGGATGCGCGTCCTAAAATCCCTTGCGCCATCCTTGCAAAGCATCCTCGTTTATTCTAAACTATGGGTGCCTAAGAGAGCGGCGTTTAGCTACAGGCAGAAAGGAGCCTTAATATGATAAATGTAGCTGGACACCTGAGAGAACAAAACGGTACATATCAGATGATTCTAAGCTGGAAGGACACGACCGGAAAGCGCAGAACCAAATCAATCAGCACTGGCCTTCCCGTCAAGGGAAACAAAAAGCGGGCTGAATCCCTGTTGCGTCAAACACAAAAGGAGTTCAACCCGGAAACGATGCAGCAGGTCTGCGACCTTCCTGTATCGGAGTATTTCACCCGCTGGCTTCGGGAAAGTGTAATGAGCCTTCCTCCCGAAACTTACGGCAGATATGCTTATGACATGGGTAAAGTTATCATGCCTTACTTTGAAAAGAAGCAGTTGTCCCTGAAAGCTCTCGCTCCGCGCGATCTGGAAACGTTTTTCCGCTATGAACGCCAGCAGGAGGAAGCAACGGTTCAGCAGCTTCTGGATTGGCACAAGGAACTATCCGATGCCTTTCAGTACGCAATTGACAGCAACTGGCTGAAAGTCAACCCCATCAAAGAGGTTGACCCATGCCTTGATAATTCCCCGGTACTTTTCACCGATTTCTTTATGGATTGGTTGAAAATGATGAAGTCGCGTGTAGCAATCACGACCTATGCAAACTATGAAATCGTAATTACACGCAGGATCATTCCTTATTTCAAGCCATTCAATTATACCCTGCAAGATCTTGAGCAGCATCCGAAGTACATCCAAGACTTCTATCAGCATGAGCTGGATCGTGGCGTTACGGCAAACACCGTTATTCACTATCATGCCAACATCCGCAAATGCTTACAGTATGCCTTTCAGATCGGTATGATCCGTTCCAACCCGGCAGACCGCGTTGAACGTCCTCGTAAGGAAAAGTTCAAGTCGGAGGTCTATAAGGCGGAGGAGCTGGAGCAGCTTTTCAAAGTGATTCAGGGTGATCCATCAGAATTTGGTGTCATCATGGCTGCGTTCTATGGACTGCGCCGCAGTGAGATTGTTGGTCTGAAATGGGACGCAATCGATTTTGAGAACAAAACAATCAGTATCCAGCATACAGTCGTTTCCACAAAGGTTGATGGTGTTATGACCGAAGTCGCTCGTGATAGAACCAAAACGAAGTCCAGTTGTCGGACACTTCCCCTTATTCCTGCCTGTGAGCAAATGCTCAATAAGATGAAAAAGGAGCAGGAGTTGAACCGGAAGGTCTGTGGCAAAGACTACTGCACGGACTATCTCGACTATATTTATGTGAACCCTATGGGGCGGCGTATTCGCCCCGACTTTCTGAGCCAACATTTCCCGGATTTTCTGGTAGCACATCAGATGAAGCGCATCCGTTTCCACGATCTGCGCCATAGCTGCGCCAGCCTGCTTTACGCCAATGGCGTAAGCCTGAAAGAAATTCAGGAGTGGCTGGGGCACAGCGATATCAGCACCACCAGCAATATTTATACCCATCTGGATTTTTCCAGCAAGGTGTCCTCGGCGAATGCAATCGTCAATATCTTCCCAGAAAACACCAAAGTATAAGAAACTGAGCAGAAAAAGAAAAACAGCCCAAAATCTTTCGATTTCGGGCTGCTTGCTATGCCGGTGGTGGGGGTCTCCCGCGCACTGAGCAACAGCCCGCAGGGCTGATTGCTCCCCTGCTGTGCAGGGTCGTGCTGTTCGACCCGCTCACACGCCGCAGATAAAAAGAAAGCCCCCCAGACAAGCTGGAGGGCTTCCTTTTTATGCCGGTGGTGGGGGTCGAACCCACACGTGTTATTAGCACAAGGGATTTTGAGTCCCCCTCGTCTGCCATTCCGACACACCGGCGTATCATTTTGTGAGCGGTTTTTATTATACCGGATTTGACAGGTAAAATCAAGAGGGAGTTTTTACGGAAAATGCAGCATAAAACAAACCGTTACACTCCTGTTTATGTGTCGTTTTGTGCGCGGGAGAAAAACAGACTTTGCAAAAACTGCGATAAAACAACCGAAATGCGAAGGATTTTGAATAAACAACAGAGCGCGGCATTGCTTTGCTTCCGTTGACGAGACCGAAAAGGGCGGGGTATAATCAGGCTAAAACAGGAGCTTTGCAGCAGAAGAATGCCCGCAGGAGGTAGGAAAATGGCAGACGAACGCAACAGAATGCTGGAGCAGTTGAACACAGACGACTGGCAGGAATGCCGTCAGAGCGTGTTGATCGTGGACGATTCTGCCATGAACCGCAGGATGCTCACCGAGATACTGGGCGGACGCTTTGATACCGCCGAGGCCACCAGCGGGGAAGAGTGTCTGCACCTGCTGGAGGAAAACAGAGACGGTATTTCCATTGTGCTTCTGGACATCCACATGGAAGGAATGGATGGCTTTGCGGTGTTGGAGGAGATGGACCGGCAGAAAATGCTGGAGGATATCCCGGTCATCATGATCTCCAGTGAGGACAAGGTGGACGCCATGCGCCGCGCTTTTGATCTGGGCGCGTCGGATTACATCAGCCGTCCCTTTGACGCCCGGGTGGTGTGCCAGCGCATCGGCAATACCATGCGGCTGTACGCGAAACAGCGGCGGCTCTGCGCTGCGGTGGAAAAACAGATCCGGGAAGCGGATCAGAACAGCCGGATCATGCTTGCGCTGCTGAACCGGGTAATGGAAAAGCGCAACGGCGAGAGCCGGAACCATGTGCGGCGTATCCAGATCATTACCGCACTGCTGCTGGCACAGCTGGCGCAGAAAAACGGGCAGCACTGGCTTACGGGCTCTGTGCGCCGCCGCATCACACTGGCGGCGGCGCTGCACGATATCGGCAAAATAGAGCTGGAAAACCGGCTGCTATGCAATACCGCCCCGACTGCGGAGGAAGAGACACTGCTGCGGCAGCATACAACGCTGGGTGCACAGATGCTGGAAGAAAACAGTACCCGGCAGGAAGCGGCTTTTGTGCAGACGGCGGCACAGATCTGCCGCTGGCACCACGAACGATATGATGGCTCCGGCTATCCTGATGGGCTGGTGGGAGAACAGATCCCGCTGGAAGCGCAGGTGGTGGGGCTGGCAGATGCTTACGATGCACTGGCCGGCGGCGAAAACGGGCGTCCTTACCCCCACAAGGCGGCGGTGTATCTGCTTTGCACCGCCCAAAGCAGCCAGTTCAGCCCGCTGCTGCTGGAATGCCTGCAGGAGATCGGCGACAGGCTGGCAGAAGCACTCCGTGCACCGGAAAAATAAACATTATAATAAGGTGCGCGGGGATGCTCCAAGGCGTTTGCTGCTGCGATGAAAAAAGTATTACTTTTCTTCAAAAATCAGATAAAATTTGCGAAACGGTAAAGATTTGGTCGGTTTTTTTGTAAGAAACTCACATTCTCTTTAAGGAAAAGGAAAAACAGCTGTGCAAGGCGCAGAAAATCCATACATGAAACAAATTGATATGGAACAATCGACAAAATGTGATAAAATAAAACCAGATATGCGCGCTTGTGTGCATGGTACGGATGGTAAACAGCAATAAGGAGTTATGTGACTATGTCTATTGAAATTTCCCCTAAGTCCTTCTTTGAGCAGCCCAGTGTGGCGGATATGCGGCTGATCGCCTGCCCCGGTGCAGAGGAGCTGACCGGCCTGATCGACAAGCACCTTGTCCGTTGGGCAAAGGCTGCCGGAATTGAAAAAGACACCTTCATTATTTCCTGCGACTGCCCCCGCTTCCAGAGCGGTGATGCCAAGGGTCTGGTCAAGGAGTCTGTCCGCGGCGACGATATCTTTATCGTGGTAGACCCGGGCAACTACAGCGTCACCTACAAGCTGTTCAACTACGAGAACCATATGTCCCCGGATGACCACTTTGCAAACCTGAAGCGCCTGATCCAGGCTGTGGCCGGTAAGGCACACCGTGTTTCCGTTATTATGCCCAGCCTGTACGGCGGCCGTCAGCACCGCCGCGTGGTGCGCGAGAGTCTGGACTGCGCTGTGGCGCTGCAGGAGCTGCAGACCATGGGCGTGCGCAACATCATCACCTTTGACGCACACGATCCCCGCGTGCAGAACGCAGTGCCCCTGATGAGCTTTGATAATGCCATGCCCACCTATCAGGTGCTGAAGAGCCTGCTGAAAAAGGATCCCACCCTGTCCTTCGACAAGGAGAAGTTCACCGTGGTCAGCCCGGACGAGGGTGCTATGAACCGCAATATGTACTTCTCCAGCGTGCTGGGCTGCAATCTGGGTATGTTCTACAAGCGCCGCGACTACACCCGCGTGGTGAACGGCCGCAACCCCATCGTTGCTCATGAGTATCTGGGCGAGAGCGTGGAGGGCAAGACCGTCTTTATCGCGGACGATATCATTGCTTCCGGCGAGAGTATGCTGGAGGTCGCCAGCAACCTGAAGGAGCGCGGTGCTGCCAACATCATCGCCAACGCCACCTTCCCCCTGTTCACCAGCGGTCTGGACAAGTTCGACAAGGCTGTGGCAGACGGCACCCTGACCTACGTTGTGGGCACCAACCTGACCTACCGTATGCCCGAGCTGCTGACCCGTGACTGGTATGTGGACGTGGACGTTTCCAAGTACGCTGCCTACTTTGTGGTGGCACTGAACCACGATATGTCCGTTTCCAGCATCATCGACCCCCTGAAGAAGATCGAGAACCTGCTGGCAAACCGCAAGTAAGAAGCTGTTCCAAAGCCCCTGCACCCTGTGTGCAGGGGCTTTTTGCGTTTTCATAGAGAAAAGGAAGTGTATCATGAGAAACAGCAGCGTTATAGGGAACTTTCGCTGATCAGCTCTTTTTACAAAAAATAATATACTAATATATTAATTGTAACAAAAAACACTAAATACTATTTACAAATCTTGATGTAAATGGTATTATTTGTACAACATTGAAGCAGAAAGGCACCTGCTGTGAGGAAAAAGTCCGAGAAAAAGCAAGCGAGTCCGGCCTTCAAAGCTGGGCATAAAAAAGTACGCAGACACTTACAAGAACAAGAAGGAGAAAACAATATGAAACGCCGCGATTTTATGAAGCTTTCCGCCGCTACCGCGCTGGGCGCTACTGTAGCCGCCATGGCACCCTCGGCTCTGGCTGCAACAGAGCTGAACCAGACCAACGGAGATCTGCACACTACAGTAGACCGCAAGACTGCAGCCATGGGTCTGGGCGATGGCAAGACCTTTGCTTATGACCCGGAAAAACCGTACCTGAACGTGAATGTGGGCCTGTTCCATGATGCGCAGGTAACAGTGGGCGGTCAGAATGTTGGCACTGCTACCTATTACCTGCCCGATGGCATGGATCCTTGGGCGCCGGCAGTTATCGTGCTGACCCCGGATGACACCACCGCAAAGGCGTTCTCCGGCACGGTCACCGGTCGTATGTGGCGTACGGTAGCGTGCAAAAATAAGATCGCAGTTGCATTTTTCGGTCCCGAAAACGGCGGCAGCTGGAACCTTTCCCTGAGCGCTGCCGGTCGCGATGATGCAGCAGCGCTGGATGCACTGTACCAGCTGATGCGCAAGAAGAGCGTTAAACTGTCCGGCGCATTCTCTATGGATAAGTCCCACACTGCACTGGTGGGCTACAAGGAGGGCGGCGCAGCTGCCCTGCTGTTCGGTGCTCGCTGGGCAAGTGATTTCAGTTCCATCTGCGCTGTGGATGCAGCCGAGGTACCAGCAGCCTCTCTGGAGGCAGTGGGCGGTCAGTATGTGCTGCCATTCCCCGGCGACTCCACCCGCGGCGTGCAGGAGGAAGCCATTGCCGCAAAGACGGTGGATACCCCCGTTTGGCTCGTCCGCTCCAATGCTGATTCTACCAATAAGGCAGCGCTGGAGTTCTACCTGAAAGCCAACCAGGCTGTGGCAAAGGGCGACGGTGTTTATGTCAGCGGCCGTGCAGGTTCTGCAGCCGAGGTGTGGGTCACCGAAAAGGCACAGTGCCCGGCAGCCATCTGGGAAAAGTTCTCCGGTCAGTTCAAGCGCTTTATGGCGCTGCAGCTGCCGGGCCGCGTGGCAAAGGCAGAGGACTTTACTCGGCGTGGCTTTGATATTCACGAGGAGTGGGTCAACGGCGAGTTGCGCCGCTGGATGGTCTATGTGCCGTCCACCTATACTGGCAACGAAAAGGTGCCGCTGGTGCTGGTGATGCACGGTTATACCGCCTCCATGTATGCCATTGCAGAGGAGTCCCGCTGGTACGATGTGGCAGAGCAGAACGGCTTTATCGTGGTCTTTGCGCAGGGTCTGGTGCGCCCCGCAGACCTGATGGGCAACATTCCCACCGCCATGTGGCTGGCAGGTCCCTTTGCCGCAATGGCCGGTAAGGATACCGACCCCAGCGTGGATCTGGAGTTCATCAACAGCTTGCTGGACCGCATGGAGCAGGATTACCGCATCGATACCACCCGCGTGTATGCCACCGGTCACTCCAACGGCAGCCTGATGACTTGGGCTACCGCCTGCCGCTATGCAAGCCGGTTTGCTGCTATTGCTCCGGTCGGCTATATGTTTACCCCGCTGCCGGAGCTTGACCCCGCTGTTCTGCTGCCGGCATGGGCTTTCCTTGGTGAGTACGACTCGGCAGGCGTGGCAGAGCTGGTGGAGGATAACGGCACAGTGAAGGCGCTGCAAGGCTGGAATGCCCACAACGCCACCAACGAGGCAGCTGTTGCAGAAAGCTCCTCCTACAACGGCGCTTTTGTGACCAAGAGCTTTATGGGCGGCAACGCACCGCTGGTGAAGTACACCGTGGTCAAGGATACCCCCCACGTTTACCTGCAGGAGGAGAGCGTTGCCATCTGGAACGAGTTCTTCTCCCGTTACAGCCGCGGTGCGGACGGCACCCTGTACTATCAGGGCAATGCCGTAAACGCTGGTCAGTACCAGCCCAGCGCAAACTGGTACGCTGCAAAATAAGCTGACAATGCCCGCCGCGCGGCTTTATATCTCGGGACACCGGAACGTCTGCGGACGCTCCGGTGTCCCTTTTTATGTTTTGCGGCGGCTTGTGTTAAGTTTTTGAAAATTCGCGCCGGGAGCTTTGCAAATTCCGGTGGATTTATGCTATATTTAAATTGAAATATTTTGTATTCTGACAGAAAGGAAAAACGCCATGGAGCATTTTGTGGAGTTTGAAGATGTCTGTAAATATTACCAGACCGGCAGTGTGAAGATCGCTGCTGCAGACCACCTGAATTTCTATGTGGACAAGGGCGAGTTCTGCATCATCGTGGGTCCCTCCGGCGCGGGCAAGACCACATTGCTGAACATTCTGGGCGGCATGGACAACTGCGACGAGGGCAACGTCTGGCTGGACGGCCGCAACGTGAGCCGTTTTTCTGCCCGGGAACTGACCACCTACCGCCGGTACGATGTGGGCTTTGTGTTCCAGTTCTACAACTTGGTGCAGAACCTGACCGCGCTGGAAAACGTGGAGCTTGCCAGCGAGATCTGCCGCGACCCGCTGGACCCCGCCGAGACCTTGCGCAGCGTGGGTCTGGGCGAGCGGCTGAACAACTTCCCGGCGCAGCTTTCCGGCGGCGAGCAGCAGCGGGTGTCCATTGCCCGCGCACTGGCCAAAAACCCAAAGCTGCTGCTCTGCGACGAGCCCACCGGTGCGCTGGACTACCGCACCGGCAAGCAGGTGCTGGGTCTTTTGCAGGATACCTGCCGCAAGACCGGACGCACCGTCATCGTTATTACCCACAACACGGCACTGACCGGTATGGCTGACCGTATCATTCAGGTGCGCAGCGGCCGCATCGTGTCCAATCAGGTCAACGAGCACCCGGTGCCGGTGGAACAGATCGAGTGGTGAGAACTGTGCAGAAAAGTTACCGCAAAAATATCCTGCGCGAGATGAAAAGCAGCATCAGCCGGGTGGTGTCCCTGTTTGGCATCGTGGCGCTGGGGGTGATGATGCTCACCGGCCTGATGTGCATTGCCCCCGATATGCGCACCGCTGCCCAGAAGTACTATGTGCAGCAGAATGTGTTCGACCTGCGGGTGCTGTCCACCCTTGGCCTGAGTCAGAGCGATATCGACGCCATTGCCGCTGTGGACGGGGTAGACGCCGTGCAGGCGGTAAAGTATCAGGACATGGAAGGACACTGGACAGGGGACGAGCAGACCACGGTGGCGCGGCTGTATCAGCTGCCTGCCGACCCGCAGGCCGATACGCCGGAGAATATGAACCGCTTGGTGCTGTTGTCCGGCCGAATGCCGGAAGCTGCCGGGGAGTGCGTGGTGCACGTGATGGGTCATGGCAGCCCGGTGGAGCTGGGCACCCAGCTGACCCTGCCGGAAGAGACCGAGGGGGTCAGCGGGCAGGTGTTCACGGTGGTGGGCACGGTGCAGGACCCGCAGCATTTTTCCACCGATTCCGAGAGCAGCACCGTGGGCGATGGCCAGCTGGACTGCATCCTGTTCGTGCCGGAGGGCACTTTGACCGCAGATTATTATACGGCGTGCTATATCAAGGCGGAAAACGCCGGGCTGTATGATAATTATTCGGATGAATATCAGGCCGCAGTGGATGCCGTAGCGGAAAAGCTCAAGGCCATCCAGAGCGTGCAGTGCACCGCCCGGCGGGAAGAGCTGATGGACACCGCCAACGACAAGCTGACCGAAGCGCGCGCCGAGTACGACAGCCAGAAGGCAGAAGCCGAGCGCCAGTTTGCCGAAGCCGAGACAAAGCTGGCAGATGCGCAGCAGCAGCTGGATGCCGCCAAGGCGCAGCTGGAAGCCGGGGAAAAGGAGCTTGCCGCCCAGAAGGCTGCACTGCCGGACACCATGCAGAGCGGTGCCGACCAGCTGGTGAGCAGCGAGGAGCAGGTGCTGGAATTTGAGGAACAGTTACAGCAGATAGAACTGCTGGTCAACCTGAAAAAGGTGGCAGACCCCCTGCTGACCTACGCGGAAGCCGCCCTGCGCAACGCCGAAAAGGCGCTGGACGAAGCCGAGCCGGAGGACGAGGATTATATTGAACTGCGGGATGCGCTGGCCAAGGCACAGGCCGCTTACGACAACATCTATAACCAGCTGCAGGGCTATCAGCAGCAGCTGGACGCGGGCAAGCGGCAGATGTACAAGCAGGGGCTCATCTCCTCGCCGAACCTCTCCAACGACCAACTGGTGACCGAAGCCAAGGCCGCGCTGCGCAAGATGAAATTGCAGCTTTTGCAGGGACAGTTGCAGCTGACCACCGGCACCGCCAGTGCCTACACCCAGTTTGATGCCGCACAAAAGCAGCTGGAAGAGGGCTGGGCAGAGTATAACGCCGGGCAGACCCAGCTGGAAGAATCCCGCACCGAATACGAGAGCCAGAAAGCCGATGCAGAGCAGAAACTGGCGGACGGCCTTGCCCAGCTGAACGATGCCGAGGAGCAGGTGAGCCAGATCAAAAAGGGCGAGTGGTATGTGCTGGACCGCACCTCCACCATGAGCTGTGTCACCTTTGCCCAGTACGCCGACCGCATGGACGCCATTGCCCGGGTGTTCCCGGTTTTCTTCTTCCTTGTGGCGGCGCTGGTGGCTACCACCACCATGACCCGCATGGTGGACGAGAACCGCCTGCAAATGGGTACCTTAAAGGCGCTGGGCTACTCCAATTTCAGCATCGCGGGCAAGTACCTGTTCTACGCCCTGCTTGCCACCATTCTGGGCAGCATCGTCGGCATGGTGGTGGGCTTTGTGGTATTTCCCATCATTATCTGGAACGCCTATCAGCTGGTGTTCACCCTGCCCACCTTCACCCTGCACTTCTACCCGGGTATGGCAGCTGCCAGCGTGGGCATCAGCGCCGCCGTCATCGGCTTTGCCACATGGTACGCCTGCCGTTCCAGTCTGGCCGAAAAGACCGCAGCCCTGCTGCTGCCCCGGGCTCCGGTGGCGGGCAAACGCATCCTGATGGAGCGCATCACCCCGCTGTGGTCCCGGATGTCCTTCTCCCAAAAGACCACCGCCCGCAACCTGTTCCGGTATAAAAAGCGGTTCTTCATGACCGTGCTGGGCGTGGCGGGCTGCACCGCGCTGCTGCTCATCGGCTTCGGCATTCAGGATTCTCTGCTGCCCATCGTCACAAAGCAGTCTAGCGAGCTGACCCACAACGATATGTCCATCACCCTCAGCGACCCCAAAGCCCTGACCATGGAGCAGGGGCTGGCAGAGGAGCTGGACGGCAACAGCGCCGTGCAGAACTGGGGCGCGGTGTATACCAAATCCACCACCATCTACAATGCCGAAGGCGAGAGCGCAAGCGTGAGCATCGTGGCTGCCGCCAAGGACAGCGACCTGACCCGCTACGTCACCTTCCGTACCCGCAAGGGACACAAGGCCATCAGCTTTGACAGCGGCAGCGCCATCCTGACCGAAAAGACCGCCGAGAATCTGGGTCTGCACACCGGCGATACCTTCTGGGTGGAAAACGCCGAGGGCACCCGGGTGGAACTGACCCTGACCGGCATCACGGAGAACTATATGTTCACCCGGCTGTACCTCCCCCGCGCACAGCTGGAAAGCCTGCTGGGCACGGCGGAGATCCCGTGGAACACGGTCTACGGTCAGACAAGTTGCACCGATGCTGCCGGGTACAACGCCCTGCGCACAGACCTGCTGGACTGCAACTATGTCAGCAGCATCAGCTTTACTGAGGACACCACCGAACTGTTCGATAACCTCATCGTCAGTCTGGGCTATGTGGTGGTGCTGATCATCATCTGCGCGGCGGCACTGGCGGCTGTGGTGCTGTATAACCTCATCAGCGTCAACCTTGGGGAGCGCAAAAAGGAGCTGGCGACCATCAAGGTGCTGGGCTTCTACGATCAGGAGGTGTACCGCTACATCTTCCGCGAGATCGAGCTGTTGGCGCTCATCGGCTCCGGCGTGGGTCTGGCGCTGGGTGTGCCGCTGCACAAGTTCATTGTGTTGACCGTGGAGATGGATCAGCTCATGTTCATCCGCACCATTGCGCCCCGCAGCTACCTGCTGGCGGTGGCGCTGACCATGGTGTTTACCGTGGTGGTCTGCTTTGTGATGCGGCGGCACGTCCGGCGCATCAGCATGGTGGAAAGCATGAAGGCCCCGGAGTAATGTTTACAGCGCATTCATAAAATAAGCATAATTTCGTAGAAATTTTCGGGTATCATAAAATCACCGGGAGGGGGAGAGCCGCAAGCCCCCTCTCAGGGACATGATTCCTCCTATACCCCAAACCAAATACCGCAAAAGGCCGCGCCTTGTCTGAACCAGCAGATGAGACGCGGTCTTTTGTGTGTAGGATACGTCTGCAGTGCACCGGCAGAGGAGATCGTTTTTGCCAAACTGTGCAAAAAATACGGGCAGCGCAGGCGGATATATCATGCAAAAAATACATCCTTGAAAAAAGTGGAATTAACCTATTGACAAACTAGGTAGAACGGGATATAATGCAGACATCCAATCCACCAGTCTTGTAGGGAAATGAAACAGAGGTTCCCCGGCGGGCGGAGACCATAGAGGGATGGAAAAGTTTTACCGGAAGGAGGGCACAAAGATGAAGCTGATCTGGAAAGAACTGCTGCACGCGAATTATCGCTGTGGGCGAATGCATACCCACCGGGCACCGGCATCGGATGTGTACTGTATGTTGCCCTCGGCTGCGCGAATGTGTACCCGAATGTGACAGCAGCTCCGGTAGACCACACTGCCCGGTGCGCCTTTGAAAACGCATCGGGATTTTTTACACACAATAATAATACTGTTAGTATATAAAGAGAGGTAAATAACAATGTCTGAATATAAATTTGAGACCCTGCAGCTTCATGTCGGTCAGGAGCAGGCCGACCCCGCCACCGATGCCCGTGCGGTGCCCATCTACCAGACCACGTCTTATGTGTTCCGCAACAGCCGGCACGCCGCAGACCGCTTTGGTCTGGCCGATGCAGGCAACATCTACGGCCGTCTGACCAACTCCACGCAGGATGTGTTCGAAAAGCGCATTGCAGCGCTGGAGGGCGGCGTGGCAGCACTGGCTACCGCTTCCGGTGCAGCTGCCATCACCTACACCATTCAGGCACTGGCACAGGCCGGTGACCACGTCGTGGCACAAAAGACCATCTACGGCGGCAGCTACAACCTGCTGGCACACACCCTGACCCAGTTCGGCGTCAACACCACCTTCGTGGATGCCCACGACCTTGCACAGGTGGAAGCAGCCATCCAGCCCAATACCAAGGCTGTGTATCTGGAAACGCTGGGCAACCCCAACAGCGACATCCCGGATATCGACGCCATTGCAGCCATCGCCCACAAGCACGGCCTGCCGCTGGTCATTGATAACACCTTCGGCACCCCGTACCTCATCCGTCCCATCGAGCACGGCGCAGACATCGTGGTGCACTCTGCCACCAAGTTTATCGGCGGTCATGGCACCACGCTGGGCGGCATCATCGTGGACAGCGGCAACTTCGACTGGAAGGCCAGCGGCCGTTACCCCAACATTGCTGCCCCCAACCCCAGCTACCACGGCGTCTCCTTTGCGGATGCCGCAGGCCCTGCCGCTTTCGTCACCTACATCCGCGCCATCCTGCTGCGTGATACCGGCGCTACCATCTCCCCCTTCAACGCCTTCCTGCTGCTGCAGGGCACCGAGACGTTGAGTCTGCGCATCGAGCGTCATGTGGAGAACACCAAAAAGGTGGTGGAGTTCCTTGCCAACCACCCGCAGGTGGAAAAGGTGAACCATCCCTCGCTGCCGGATCACCCGGATCACGCCCTGTACCAGAAGTATTTCCCCAACGGCGGCGCATCCATCTTTACCTTTAACATCAAGGGCGGCCGCGAGGAAGCCTTTACCTTCATTGATAACCTCAAGATCTTCTCTCTGCTGGCCAACGTGGCGGACGTGAAGAGCCTTGTTATCCACCCGGCCTCCACCACCCACAGCCAGCTGACCGATGCCGAGCTGGCCGAGCAGCAGATCTACCAGAACACCATCCGCCTGTCCATCGGCACCGAGCATATTGATGACATCCTTGCCGATCTGGAAGCCGGTTTCGCAGCCGTCCGCGGCAAGTAACTAGCGATTCTCTTTCCCGCAAGGGGAGTGTGATCTTCCTTTTATTCCTGTCCAAGCCTCCATAAGCGTACGACAAGACCCCCGGCTGCCCGCCGGGGGTCTTGTCATCATTAAAAAAAGTGGTTCAGAAACGCCTATGGGCGTTTCTGAACCACAAATTATACTGCCGTTTTTCCGATTAGCGGCCGATCAGCAGGTCGCGGCGGCAGCGCAGACCCACAGAGAGGGTGGCGCTGCTGCCCAGATGCCGCAGGGTGACGCGGGTACCGGACTTCTGTCCCTCGCACAGCAGCGAGAGGTTCAGGGTGGTGGTGTTCTTCTCGGTCACCAGCACCAGCGTTTTCACGCCGCTGGCCTGCAGCGCCTGCATATCCTCGATGGTGGTGCGGAAGGTAGCCACCTCGGCGGGCACGTCCAGCGTCAGCACGCCGTCCTTCTGGCGGGCGGTGTACAGCAGCTGCTTGCCCAGCAGACCCTTGACGGTGTAGCGCGCCTCGGTCTTTGCGGTGTCGGCCAGCTCGTCACCGGAGATCAGCATAATGTTGCCCTGAATGGGGTTGCCCTCCGGGGCACCGTAGCCGCCGTAGCTGGGGTCCTTTTCCCCCACGGCAACGTCGGCACTGTGCAGTGCAATGTCGCCCTGCACCATCTGCTCCTGCGGGGGCAGATAGCCCTCCACGCAGGTAGGATCCACCTCGGCGGCAAATGCGCCCACGCTCAGCATGGCAGCAGCGCACACCGCCACAGTGGCACAGCTCAGGGTACGGACAAACTTTTTGTTCAGCATCTTCATAGGAAATACCTCCTGAAAACGGCAGCCGCAGGGACTGCCTTTGTTTTTTGCATCATAATCGTTTTTTAAACCATGGTTCAGCTGCGGCGCATCCACAATGGAAAACCGCCGTATCTGCTTTGTAAACGGATACGGCGGCCGGATTATTGCAAAAGATTCAAAATTTTTTATTTTCAGGGATTTTCCGGTTTGTTTTCTGCGCTGTCGCGGTTGAGGATATCCATGAATTCCTCGCCGGTGATGGTCTCCTTCTGGTATAGATACTGTGCCAGCTCGTCCAGCTTTGCGCGGTTCTCGGTCAGGATGCGGATGGCCTTTTCGTGCTGGGTCTTGACCAGCTCTACCACCTTCCGGTCGATCTCGCACTGGGTCTGGGCACTGCAGGCCAGCGAGGTGTCGCCGCCCAGATACTGGTTGTTCACGGTTTCCAGTGCCACCATGTCAAATTCATCACTCATGCCGTAGCGGGTCAGCATGGCGCGGGCAAGCTTGGTGGCCTGCTCGATATCATTGGACGCGCCGGTGGTGATGGAGTTGAAGGCTACCTCTTCGGCAGCGCGGCCGCCGGTCAGGGTGGCGATCTTGTTTTCCAGCTCGGCCTTGTTCATCAGGTAGTGGTTGCCCTCGTCCACCTGCATGGTGTAGCCCAGTGCGCCGGAGGTGCGGGGGATGATGGTGATCTTCTGCACCGGGGCAGAGTTGGACTGCTTTGCTGCCACAAGGGCGTGGCCGATCTCGTGGTAGGCTACGATGCATTTTTCGTGATCGGTCAGGATGGAATTCTTCTTCTGGTAGCCGGCAATGACCACCTCAATGCTCTCCTCAAGGTCGGCCTGGGTCACGCTCTTGCGGCCCGCCCGCACGGCACGCAGGGCGGCTTCGTTTACAATGTTGGCCAGCTCTGCGCCGGAGGCACCGGAGGCCATGCGCGCCACGGTGTTGAAGTCCACACCCGGGGCGATCTTCACCTTTTTGGCGTGTACCTTCAAAATTTCTTCGCGGCCCTTCAGATCGGGCAGCTCCACGGGCACACGGCGGTCGAACCGGCCGGGACGGGTCAGGGCAGGGTCAAGGGAATCCGGGCGGTTGGTAGCCGCCAGAATGATGACGCCGGTGTTGCCCTCAAAGCCGTCCATCTCGGTAAGCAGCTGGTTCAGGGTCTGCTCGCGCTCATCGTTGCCGCCAAACTGGCCGCTGTTGCGCTTCTGACCAATGGCGTCGATCTCATCAATGAATACGATGCAGGGCGCTTTTTCCTTGGCCTGCTTAAACAGGTCGCGCACCTTGGAAGCACCCATGCCCACGAACATCTCCACGAACTCCGAACCGGAGATGGAGAAGAAGGGAACGTTGGATTCGCCTGCCACGGCCTTGGCCAGCATGGTCTTGCCGGTGCCCGGAGGGCCTACCAGCAGAATGCCCTTGGGCATGGAAGCACCGATCTCTTCATACTTCTTGGGGTCGTGCAAATAATTGACGATCTCCTGCAGGTTCTCCTTGGCCTCGTCCTCACCGGCAACGTCCGCAAAGCGGATGCCGTGGGTGGACTGCACATAGACCTTTGCGTTGGATTTGCCCGCGCCGCCGAACATCATGGCACCCGGGCCGCCGCCTGCCTTTTCCATCAGCTTTTTGTTCATCTGGTTGCCGATGAAGCTGAACAGCAGAATGGGCAGCACGAACCACAGCAGAAAGCTGAGCACCGGCGAACCCTGCTCCACGATCTCGCTGGAGAATTGCGCACCGGCATCGTACAGGCGCTCGGTCAGGCCGGGGTCGTTCATCAGGCCGGTCTTGTAGATCTGCTTGTTGTCCTTATCCGTAAAAATGATCTGGTTGGACTGGATATCTACCTTGCCGATATTCTCTTGCTCGGTCATGCTCATAAAGGTGCCGTAGTCTACCTCCTGCACCTGACGCTCGGCCAGCCACGGCATGACCACAAGGTTGATGACCAGCAGCACCAGCAGCACGATGGCATAATAGATAGCCAACGGCTTTTTGGATGGCTTGACTTCTTTCATGGGATGTTCCTCCTTATAAGGTGGGCTTCCACCCGTTTGCTACGTCCAGTATACCACATCCTGCCGCCCGGCAACAGCGCAGCGAGGGCAACTTTGCAAAAACTTAGCAGTTTCTTAACAAAGAGGGGAGAATCCCCAATTCTGCATGATTTTCCCTATGATATTATGAAATGCTTTCATCTTTATCCTGAACGAAACTTCTTGACACTTTCTGGCGGGCGTGCTAAAATTATCTCACTTTCAACAAAGTGCAAATGCGTTGACGGGGATAAAACGATCTTTTTTCTGCGTGCAGAGAGCCGCCGGGTGGTGCAAGGCGGGTGCAGAGAACTTCGGATACTGGCCCCTGAGCGGCAGAACTGAACGGACAAGTAGGTTCTGACGGACGCCCACCGTTACAGGGGCAACGATTCGCTGTTTTGGCCGATCGTGCAAAGTGGCTGTACCTGACCGTGCAGCAAGGAGAGTGGTACCACGGGTGCCCTGTAAAAGCAATTTACAGGCTCTCGTCTCTCAAGGTTTTCGCCTTGAAAGACGGGAGCCTTTTTGTATGCGGATACCCCTTCAGGCATCGCTACGCGATGCCAGCTCCCCCAAGGGGGCGCCTTTGGGCAATGCCGCAAACTTTACCGTATTCCGGAAAGCCGTCCCCTTGGGGAAGGTGGATGCGAGTGAAACGAGCAGACGGAAGGGGTGCATTTTTATGCACCACAACATCAGGAGGACAACAGGATGATGGACGCTACCAAGTACGCACCGGGGTACTACCCGGTACCCGCCGGTTATGACAGCTGGGTAAAAAAAGACCATATTGAAAAGGCTCCCGCATGGTGCAGCGTGGATCTGCGGGACGGCAATCAGGCGCTGATCGTGCCCATGAGCCTTGCAGAAAAGCTGGAGTTCTTCCAGATGCTGGTGAAGATCGGTTTCAAAGAGATCGAGGTGGGCTTCCCCGCCGCCAGCGAGACCGAGTACGAGTTCCTGCGCACCCTGATCGAAAAGGATATGATCCCCGCCGATGTCACCGTGCAGGTGCTGACCCAGTGCCGCGACCACATCATCCGCCGCACCTTCGAAGCAGTCAAGGGCGCACCCCGGGCGGTGATCCACTTCTACAACTCCACTTCCGTGGCGCAGCGGGAACAGGTGTTCCACAAGTCCAAGGAGGAGATCAAGCAGATCGCTGTGGACGGCGCAAAGCTGGTAAAGCAGCTCAGCGAGGAGTACGAAGGCAATTTCCTGTTTGAGTACAGCCCCGAAAGCTTTACCGGCACCGAGGTGGACTACGCCGTAGAGGTGTGCAACGCCGTGCTGGATATCATGCAGCCCACCCCGGAGCGCCCCATGATCATCAATCTGCCGGTGACCGTGGAGATGAGTATGCCCCATGTGTACGCCAACCAGATCGAGTATTGCGACAAGCACCTGAAGTACCGCGACAGCGTGATCATCTCTACCCACCCCCACAACGACCGCGGCACCGGCGTAGCCTGTGCCGAGCTGGCAGTGCTGGCGGGTGCACAGCGCGTGGAGTGCTGCCTGTTCGGCAACGGCGAGCGCACCGGCAATGTGGACGCTGTAACGCTGGCCATGAATATGTACAGCCACGGCGTAGACCCCAAGCTGGACTTCTCGGATATGCCCGCCATCTGCGCCACCTACGAGCGGGTGACCCAGATGCACATCTACGAGCGCACCCCCTATGCCGGGCAGCTGGTATTTGCCGCCTTTTCCGGCAGTCATCAGGATGCCATTGCCAAGGGTATGGCGTACCGCAAGCAGACCGGCGAGCACCGCTGGACCTGCCCCTACATCCCGGTGGACCCCCACGACATCGGCCGCACCTACGACGCCGACGTCATCCGCATCAACAGCCAGAGCGGCAAGGGCGGCATCGGCTTTGTGCTGGAACAGAACTACGGCTACAACCTGCCCCCCAAGATGCGGGAGGCACTGGGCTACAAGGTCAAGAGTGTGTCCGACCACAGCCACAAGGAGCTGAGCGCCGCCGAGGTGCTGCACATCTTCGAGGATACCTACCTCAACCGCGCAAAGCCGCTGAACGTGGTGGAAGCCCACTTTGCACAGGTAAACGGCATTACCGCCACGGTCACGCTGGAACTGAACGGCCAGCGCAAGGTGGTCACCTCGGTGGGCAACGGCCGTCTGGATGCTGTAGCCAACGCCATCCAGAGCGCCACCGGCATGGACTTCCATCTGGAAAACTACTCTGAGCACAGTCTGGATGAAGGCTCTACCTCCCGCGCGGTCTCCTATGTGGGCCTTGTCTGGGGCGACAACACGGTCACATGGGGTGCTGGTACCGACACCGACATTATCGTGGCCGGTATCCGTGCCCTCGTCAGTGCGATCAATAATCGATAAGGAAAACTCCCCCAGTCTGCTACGCAGACAGCCCCCTCTGGGATGGGGCCTTTGGCAAAACCAGAAAGTTTTCCTTCTCGCCAGAGGCTCCCTCACCGAGGGAGCTGGCAGCACCGTCAGGTGCTGACTGAGGGAGTTTGGAAAGCGTACTCATGTTTTGAAAGTAAAAAGGAGAAAACTACCATGGGAATGACCCTGACGCAGAAGATCCTTGCCGCACACGCCGGACTGCCGGAGGTCAAGGCAGGCCAGCTGATCAACGCAAAGTTGGACATTGTGCTGGGCAACGATATCACCACCCCGGTGGCCATCAACGAGTTTGAGCGCGCCGGTTTTGACCGCGTGTTCGATAAAGAGCATATCGCCATCGTGCTGGATCACTTTGTACCCAATAAGGATATCAAGAGCGCTACGCAGTCCAAGCAGTGCCGGGAATTTGCCAATAAATACGATATCCTCAACTTCTACGATGTAGGCCAGATGGGCATTGAGCACGCCCTGCTGCCAGAAAAAGGCATCGTCACCGCCGGCGACTGCGTGATCGGCGCGGACAGCCACACCTGCACCTATGGTGCACTGGGCGCCTTCTCCACCGGTGTAGGCTCCACCGATATGGCCGCAGGCATGGCCACCGGCATGGCATGGTTCAAGGTGCCCTCTGCCATCAAGTTCGTGCTCACCGGCAAATTCAATCCCCGGGTGTCCGGCAAGGACCTGATTTTGCACATTATCGGCATGATCGGTGTGGACGGCGCACTGTATAAATCCATGGAGTTCACCGGCCCGGGCGTGGAAAGCCTTACCATGGACGACCGCCTGTGCATCTGCAACATGGCGATTGAAGCCGGTGCCAAGAACGGCATCTTCCCGGTGGATGAGGTGACCAAGGCTTATCTTGCAGGCCGCAGCCAGCGCCCGCCGGTGTTCTACGAAGCCGACCCTGATGCTGTGTACGAAAAGACCATCGAGATCGACCTCGGCGCACTGGAGCCCACCGTCAGCTACCCCCATCTGCCCGAGAACACCCATGTTGCCAGCGAGGGCAAGGGCATCAAGATCGATCAGGTGGTCATCGGCAGCTGCACCAACGGCCGTTTGGAGGACATGGAAGCCGCATACAACATCCTCAAGGGCAAGCACATCGCCAAGGGCGTGCGCGGCATCATCATTCCCGCCACCATGGCAGTCTATAAGGAGTGCATCCTGCGGGGCTGGACCACCGCCTTTATCGACGCAGGCTGCATCGTATCCACCCCCACCTGCGGCCCCTGTCTGGGCGGCTACATGGGCATTCTGGCAGCGGGCGAGCGCTGCGTTTCCACCACCAACCGCAACTTTGTGGGACGCATGGGTCATGTGGACAGCGAGGTTTATCTGGCCTCTCCCGCCACCGCCGCCGCCAGCGCCCTGACCGGCTGCATCACCGACCCGCGCACGGTCTGACCCGAAAGGAGCATGAGCATGAACGCAAGAGGTTCTGTTTTCAAATACCCGGATAACGTGGATACCGACGTCATCATTCCGGCGCGCCACCTGAACACGCAGGATGCCAAGGAACTTGCCAGCCACTGCATGGAGGATATCGACAAGGACTTTGTGAACCGGGTGCAGCCCGGTGATATCATGGTGGGCGGCTGGAACTTTGGCTGCGGCTCTTCCCGCGAGCACGCGCCCCTGTGCATCAAGACCGTCGGTATCGCGGTGGTCATTGCCAAAAGCTTTGCCCGCATCTTCTACCGCAACAGCATCAACATCGGCCTGCCCATCATGGAGTGCCCGGAGGCTGTGGACGCCATTGAAGCAGGGGACACCGTTCAGGTGGATTTTGACACCGGCGTCATCACCGACGAGACCAACGGCAAAGTGTTCCACGCCGAGCCCTTCCCGCCCTTTATCCAGAACATCATCTCCGCCGGTGGTCTGATGAAGGCCATCCAGAAATAACCCCATCCGTGAAAATGTGTTTGGAGCGACCCGCGTTTGCGCAGCAATGAAAGCCCCAGTGGGGCTTTTAAGCGGCAGAGCGGTCTGCGTTAGCAGATGGAAGGGCTTTCGCCCTGACAAGCTCCGCAGGCCGTGACAAACACGAAATATAAATAAAAATTCTGCTGATCATGCGCAGAGCAACGCGGAGCGCATTTTAAATCGTCCATCCCCCAAAGAGGACGTAAGGCTTTGAGAGAGTGGGGCTATCAGGGGCGTTTTGAGCATAGAAGGAGTACCTCATGGAAAAAAATATTGCTGTCATCTGGGGCGATTGCTCCAGCCCGGAGATCGTAAAACAGACCCTCCGGGTGTTGGATAAGGTGGCTGAAAAGTACGGCCACACCTTCCACTATACCGCTGCCGCCATGGGCGGCGAAGCCATTGATAAATACGGCGACCCGCTGCCCCAGCACGAGCTGGATAAGTGCCTTGCCGCCGACAGCGTGCTGCTGGGCGCGGTGGGTGGCCCCAAGTGGGAGGGTCTGCCCGGGGAGCAGCGGCCGGAAAAAGGTCTGCTGCGGCTGCGCGCCGGGATGGGACTGTACGCCAACAACCGCCCGGCGAAGATCTGGCCGCAGCTGGCACCTGCCAGCCCCCTGAAGCCCGAGATCGTGGCACAGGGCATTGATTTTATCATCGTGCGGGAACTGATCGGCGGCGTGTACTTCGGCAATCACGAGACCCACACGCTGGAAAACGGCGAAAAGCAGGCCGTGGATACCATGCCCTATGCAGAGCACGAGATCGAGCGCATTGGCCGCATCGGCTTCGAGACCGCCCGCAAGCGCCGCAAAAAGCTGTGCTGCGTGGACAAGGCCAACGTGCTGGACACCAGCCGTCTGTGGCGCACTGTGATGCACCGGCTGCAGGCCGAGTACCCGGACGTGGAGTACAGCGAGATGTTCGTGGACAACTGCGCCATGCAGATCGTGAAGAACCCCGCCCAGTTTGACGTCATCGTTACCGAGAATATGTTCGGCGATATCCTGTCGGACGAAGCTTCCATGATCACCGGCTCTATCGGCATGATCCCGTCCTCCAGCCTTGGTGACGGCACCCGGGGTCTGTACGAGCCCATCCACGGCTCTGCCCCGGACATTGCAGGCAAGGACATCGTAAACCCCACCGCCTGTATCCTTTCTGCCGCCATGATGCTGCGGTACTCCTTTGGCATGGCAGCAGAAGCCGATGCCATTGAGAACGCCGTGAGCCGTGTGCTGGACAAGGGTCTGCGCACTGCCGACAACATGAGCGACGGCTGCACCTGCCTTGGCTGCACTGCCATGGGCGATGCCATTCTGGCAGAGCTTTAAGCCGCAGCGCGGGACGATTTGAAATGCGCTCCGCTTTTTACGGGTTGCGGCACCCAGCATCCGCTTCGTGCCTTGGGCGGCACTCGCGTCTTGCTGGCCGCTGCCCCAACAACTCCTCCCTGTTTCCGCCACTGGCGGCGGTCGTCGTCGTTGCACTTTGCGCATAGATAGCGGAAAACATATTTTTATCAGAGCAATGCCGGACAGCCAACAGGCTGTCCGGCATTGCTTTTTACGGCTTCGTCAGCTCGTCCAGATTCTGGGTGTAGCAGGGCAGGCAGTGTTCCAGAAACCAGTCGGCTTCCGGGCAGTGCATGGCCTGCAGCGCAGTGCGCTGCTGCGTGAGTGCGGCGTCAAATTCGTGGTTGCCGCTGCGCTGCTCTTCGGTGCATTTGATCAGCGCGCTCAGCCGGTCGGCGGCTTTGAGCAGCCGGTGCTCCTCTGCCGTCAGGGCGCTGCCGTCCATGCAGGGGGTCAATTCTGCGGCCAGTTCTGCGGGCAGCAGGGCTGCCATGGAGCGCACGCTCTCGGTCTCCAGCGCCTTGTAGGCGTCCCGCAGCGCCGGGGAGTGGTACTTGACCGGCGTGGGCATATCCCCGGTAATGATCTCCGGTGCGTCGTGGTACAGCGCCGCCATCGCCACCACCTCGGGGCGGCAGGGCGTGCCGGTGTAGTGTTTGGCAATCAGGCACAGCAGGTGCGCCAGCAGCGCGGTGTCGCAGGTATGCTCGCTGAGGGATTCCGCCCGGGTGGAATGCATCAGGCTCCACCGGGTAATGTACTTCATGCGCGCCAGTAAGGCGCTGAAGGGATACAGCATAACAATACGCCTCCTTTTCTTCACCATACCCGCCGGGCGCTTGGTTGTCAAGCCCTTTTTTCTTGTACGCCGCCGTGCTATACTACAAGGTGTCATCAAATCCACTTCCGCGCCGGTGCGCGGAGAAAGAGGAACGCTATGGAAAAGTTTATAAAGCCACGGCTGCTCACACCAAGCGGGCAGAGCCATAAAAAATTCTGGCAGGCGGTGGGGCTGTGCGCCCTGACGGCGGCCATCTTCTTTTTACCCTTCTACCTCCTTGACGGTGGTTTTTTCCACTATGCCGGCGATTTCAACAGCCAGCAGATCAGCTTTTACCGGTATATGAACGGCTTCGTCAAGGGCGCGGGCTACCCGGACAGCGCCTTTGCCGGTGCGCCGCGCAATACCTTTTCGTGGGCGACTGACCTTGGCAGCGGGGTGATGAACGCCTACTCCTTCTACCTGTACGGCTCGCCGTTTTTCTGGCTGTCGGTGCTGCTGCCGCAAAGCTGGCTGCCCTATATGATGGTGCCGCTGCTGGTGCTCAAGTTCGGCGTGGCGGGTGGCGGCGCGTTCCTGTATCTGCGCCGCTACGTCAAAAATGAGAACTACGCGGTGCTGGGCGCCTGCCTGTACGCGCTTTCCGGCTTTGCGGTGTACAATGTGTTCTTCAACCACTTTGTGGATGTGGTGGCGCTGTTTCCATACCTGCTCTGGGCGCTGGACGAAGCCATTTATGAGGATCGTCACGGCCTGTTCGCCTTCTGGGTGGCGGTGAACCTGCTCAATAACTACTTCTTCTTTGTGGGACAGGTGCTCTTTTTGTGCATCTACTTTGTGTGCAAGCTTTCGGCGCGGGACTTCCGGCTGACCGGGCGCAAGTTCGGCCATCTGTTGTGGGAAAGCGTGCTGGGCGTAGCCATGGGCTGTCTGCTGCTGTTCCCGGCGGTGCTCAGTCTGCTGCAGAACCCGCGCACCATCGACCTTTCCTCCGGGTGGGGCTTCCTGACCTATTCCAAGGTGCAGCAGTATCTGGCCATCCTGCTCAGCTGGATCCTACCGCCGGACTCCCCTTATCTTACCTCGGTCTGGTCGGAGGGCGTCATCAAGTGGACGAGCATGACGGCCTATCTGCCGCTGTGCAGTCTGGCCGGTGCCATGGCCTACTGGCGCAGCCGGAAGGCAGACAGCAAAAAGCGCATCGTGGCGGTATGCGCCGTATGCGCACTGGTGCCGGTGCTGAACAGTGCCTTCTATGCTCTGAATTCCAGCTACTACGCCCGCTGGTATTATATGCCCACCCTCATCCTTGCCGCCATGACCGTGAACGCGCTGGAGGACCCGGACGTTGATCTGGATGCACCCGCCCGGGGCATCGGCTGGATCATGCTGGCTACGCTTGTTTTTGCGGTGGTGCCCGTGCGGGACGATACCACCGAGACATGGTCGCTGGGCGTGCTGAAAAACCCGGGACAGTTCTTTGTCGTGCTGGGCTTCGGTCTGCTGGGGCTTATGCTGTACCGCGTTCTTTGCAGCAAGTGGCGGCAGGACAGCCGCTTTGCCCAGCGCATGACGGCGGCAGTGCTGGTGTTTGCCTGCGCATTCACCATGGTGCACATCGGCATTGGCAAGTTCGGGCAGTGGTACACCGACAGCGACCTTGTGGAGCAGGACACCAACGCTCTGCTGCTGAAAAACGACCTGCCGGAGGGCGACTACCGGATAGACACCTACAAGATCCACGACAACATCGGGATGTGGCTGGATAAAAGCTGCCTGCAATACTTCGGCAGCACGGCTGCCCCCAGCATCCTCAGTTTCTACCCGGCGCTGGGGGTCAAGCGGGATGTGCGCAGCGAGCCGGAGATCGCAAACTACGCGTTGCGCGGCCTTTTGAGCGTGGAGTACCTCATCACCACTCCGGAAAAGCGCGAGAACTTTGAGGACGAAGCAGACGCAGGCTGGACCTACCTTGCCGATGTGGACGGCTACGCGCTGTACCACAACGACAACTATGTGCCCATGGGCTTTACCTACGACTACTATGTGACCAAAGCTACCTACGAAGCTTCGGTCAAGACCCTGCGCTCCAACCTGCTGATGCGGGCGCTGGTGCTGGAGGAAGAGGATGTGGCGCAGTACGGCCAGTACCTGACCGAGCTGCCGGACGCCATGCTGGATGACCTGCACTACGACAGCTACACGCAGGACTGCGCCGACCGCCGCGCCCACAGCTGCTCGGTGTTCCAGATGAATAATGCCGGTTTCCATGCCGAGATCACGCTGGACAAGGCAAACCTCGTCTTTTTCTCCGTGCCCTACGACGACGGCTTTACCGCCTACGTCAACGGCGAAAAGGCCGATATCCTTCAGGTGGACGAGGGACTGATGGCGGTGCTCTGCCCGGCGGGTGCAAGCAGCATCGACTTTGTGTATCAGGCCGCCGGGCTTTCCGCCAGCCGGGTGGTCACCGCCGTGGCAATTCCGGTGTGGGTGGTGTACGTTGCCTGCTTTGTGCGCCGCAAGCGCCGCAGCACCGGCACCCCGGCAGAAGAATGACTTTGACCGGGCAGAAAAATAAAAATTTTAAATTTCCTCTTGACTTTACGAAGATAAAGTGTATAATGCAATCAAACCGATGAGGCGGAAGAGAACCTGCACAGCGCATCTGCAGTGAGCCCGGACAGTGCAAACGGGCGAAAGCGGGGCAGAGATTCGTGGGCCGCCGAGGGCCGGGCAAACGGGCAGAAGCCCTAGTAGCTTTGGACGGAAGTCTCCGTTATAGGACAGGGGAGTGTTGGCTCTCCGTGAGTGGCTCTGCTGTATTGGATGCAGAGCAAGCAAGGTGGCACCGCAGAATCGTAATTTACCGATCCTGTCCTTGTGGATAACACACAGGGACAGGGTCGTTTTGTTTTAAGACCCGTCCCGCAAAGGGAGCGGGTCTTTTGATTTGCCGCCCGCTCCGGGAAAGGAGTTACCACTATGAAAAACCTGAACATGATCTCCCGCCGCAGCTTCCTGAAGGCCGCTCTGGCCGCTTCTGCTGTTTCTGCTATGGCACTGACCGGCTGCGGCAGCGCTGCTTCCGGCACCGTCTCCAGTGCAGCGGTCTCCTCCTCCGCAGCGGCTTCCGGCAGCGCCGCTGCCACTGGCGAGACCTTCAAGGTGGGCATCGTCAACTATGTGGACCACGCTTCCCTCAACCAGATCGTAGAATCTGTGGAGAGCCGTCTGGACGCCATCGGCAAGGAGAAGGGTGTCACCTTTGACTACGCCGATTACTATGCCAACGCACAGGCCGACCAGTCCAACCTGAACCAGATCGGCGCAGACCTTGTGGCTGACGGCGTAGACGTGATCGTAGCCGTGGCCACCCCTACCGCCGCTACTATGCTGGCCGCTGTGGAGGACACCGACATCCCGGTGGTCTACTCCGCTGTGACCGATCCCGCCGCCGCAGGCTTTGACGGTGAGGAGAATATCACCGGCACCTCCGATGCCCTGAACACCGACGCCATCATGAACCTGATCGTGGCGGCAAACCCCGGCATCGACACCATCGGTCTGCTGTACGACCTGAGTCAGGATTCCTCCACCCAGGCCATTGCGGACGCCAAGGCCTTCTGCGAGAAGAACGGCATCAAGGTGGTGGAAAAGAACGGCACCACCACCGCCGAGGTGCAGATGGCTGCCGAAGCACTGGTCGCCGCTGGGGTCAAGGCCGTGTTCACCCCCACCGACAACACCATCATGACCGCCGAGCTTTCCATCTATGAGAGCTTCATCGAGGCCGGTGTGCAGCACTACACCGGTGCCGACAGCTTTGCGCTGAACGGCGCAATGGTGGGCTACGGCGTGGACTACGTCCAGCTGGGCGAAGCCACCGCCGATATGGTCAGCCAGCTGCTGTGCGACGGCAAGACCCCCGCAGACCTGCCCTACCAGACCTTTGATAACGGCATCGTCACCATCAACACCGAGACCGCCGAAGCGCTGGGTCTGGATCTGGCTGCCCTGAAGGAAGCCTTCAAGCCCTACTGCACCGAGATCTGCGAGGTGACCACCGCCGAGAACTTCTCCTGAACGCCCCGCTCTGTCAAAGCCTGACGGCTTTTCCGGCTCTCCCGCAAGGGAGAGCTTTTGGCAGTTCTGGGGAAAAGGTTCTGCTGCGCAAGGGCAGCATCCTCGCCCTCTCCGTCACCTGCGGTGACACCTCTCCCAAAGGGAGAGGCCTTGGCAAAGAGATGAACTTTGCGTGGACTGCCAAGGGCTCCCACTTTGGGGGAGCTGGCAAATCCGTAGGATTTGACTGAGAGGGCGAGCCCGTTTACCTTTACGACCCCTCCCGTGAAAAGGGGATTCAAAAAAACATAAAAGGAGCATACACCATGCTGGCGAGTATTTTTTCCCTCAACGTTTTGCAGACAGCGCTGGAGCTGGGCTGCATCTACGGACTGGTGGCGTTGGCACTGTTTCTGAGCTACTCCATCCTGAATATTGCCGACCTTTCCACCGACGGCTGCTTTACGCTGGGCTGCGCCGTGGCCTGTCAGGTGGCGCTGACCGGTCACCCCATCCTTGCACTGGCGGCAGCCATGGCTGCGGGGGTGTGCTCCGGCTTTGTCACCGCCTTTTTGCAGACAAGGCTCGGGGTGGAAAGCATTATGGCCGGTATCATTGTCAACACCGGCCTATACACCATCAATCTGGCAGTGATGGGCTTTTCCTCCACCATGTCACTGGTCAAGACCCCTACCATCTTCTCCATGGCAAAAACTTCGCTGGGCTTTCTGGGCAGCTGGTACAAGCTGGCGCTGGCGGCAGTCATTATCGCTATCGCCTGCGCGGCGATGCTGGGCTTTCTGGGCACGCGGCTGGGTCTTTCCATCCGTGCTACCGGCGATAACGCCGCCATGGTGCGGGCTTCCAGCATCAACCCTGCCTTTACCATCACGGTGGGTCTGTGCGTGTCCGGTGCGCTGTGTGCGCTGTCCGGCGGGCTGCTGGCACAGTACCAGAAAAGCTGCGATATCAATGTGGGCACCGGTATGGTGACCATTGCACTGGCTTCCCTCATCATCGGCGAGACGCTGGTGGGCAAGCGCACCATGCTGCGCCGCATCCTTGGCGTGGTGTTCGGCAGCTGTTTGTACCGCTTTATCGTGGCCGTGGCGCTGCGGTTCAACGTGCCCGCTGCCGCCATGAAGCTGGTATCTGCCATCATTGTGGCAGTGGCCATCTCCATGCCCGCTATCCGGGAGCACTTTGCCTTTGAAAAGCGCCGTCACGCCGCACGCCGCACCGTGACCAACAGGGAGGGACAGTAAAATGGAAATGCTGCAGCTGAACGACCTGCACAAGACCTTTAACCCGGGCACCGTCAACGAAAAGGTGGCGCTTGCCGGAGTGAGCCTGCAGATGGAAGCCGGAGATTTTGCCACTATTGTGGGCTCCAACGGCGCGGGCAAATCCACCCTGTTCAATGCCATCACCGGCGGCTTTATCGCCGACGAGGGCAGCATTCTGCTGGGCGGGCAGGACATCACCTTTGCGCCGGAGCACCAGCGCAGCAAGGTCATCGGGCATCTGTTCCAAGACCCGCTCAAGGGTACCGCCCCCAACATGACCATTGAGGAAAATCTGGCGCTGGCCTACCTGCGGGCGGGCACTGCGCCCAACGCCATCTTCTCCCGCATTTCCCGCAAGGACAAGGCGCTTTTCCGCGAAAAGCTTGCTTTGCTGGACATGGGGCTGGAGGACCGCATGAAGCAGCCGGTGGGGCTGCTCTCCGGCGGTCAGCGGCAGGCGCTTACCCTGCTCATGGCTACCCTTGTCACCCCCAAGCTGCTGCTGCTGGACGAGCACACCGCTGCGCTGGACCCTGCCACTGCCGAAAAGGTGCTGGCGCTGACCAAGAGCATCGTAGCCGAGAAAAAGATCACCTGCCTGATGGTGACCCACAATATGCATCAGGCGCTGGAGCTGGGCAACCGCACCCTGATGATGGACGCCGGGCGCATCGTATTTGACGTAAAGGGCGCAGCACGCAGCAAGATGACCGTGGACGATTTGCTGGAAAAGTTCCGCGAGAACGCGGGCAAAAACCTTGATAACGACCGCATCCTGCTGAGCAAGGTGGAGAAATAAGAAAAGGTCTGCTGCATCATACCGGTGCAGCAGACCTTTTTACTTTTATTTCTTTACCACAGGCGAATGACCTTGATGACGCCCTCGGCCTTATCGCGGGCCAGCTCCAGATGGTGCTGCAGCGCCATGGCTGCACCGTCCCAGTCCTCGGACAGGGCGGCATCCAGGATCTGCAGATGCTCCTCACAGGTCTGCTCCTGATTGATCATGCTCACCTTGCCGGTCATGATGCGGAAACGGGTGTTCAGACCGGTGATGCGGTCGTAGGCAGAGCGCAGATACTTGTTGGGCAGGGTGCTCATCAGCAGCTCATGGAAGTCATCGTCCGACTCGCAGAAGTCCTCGATGCGCTCGCTGTGGTGCATCAGTTCGGCATAGGCTTCCAGCTGCTCGCGGGGGATGGCATTGCCGTAAGTACGCAGAGCGTAGGGCTCCACCAGCAGACGCATTTCAAACATACTGTGCACGTCCTCTTCGGTGATGCCGGAGACCATCAGCCCCTTTTTGGGCAGAATGGTGATCAGCCCCTCCTGCTCCAGACGCCCCAGCGCATCCCGCATGGGGGTGCGGCTGATGTTGCCCATCTCGGCGCAGAGCTTCTGCTCATTCAAAAACTCGTTGGGGCGGTATTCGCAGTTCAGGATCTTGGTTTTGAGGTACTGGTACGCCTGCAGCTTCAGGCTAAGCTTTGCCTGTGCGTCCTGCTCTTTCATAAGCACATTCTCCTATTCTTCTTTGTCTTCTTCTCCAAAAACGTTCCAAAACGTCCGAACCGGCAGCGCAAACCCACCGCTGCCAGTTCGCTTCTTCTTCATGTTCAGCCAGCTTGTATCCCGGCTGCAATCCAACCACTTTATCTAGTATATTATTTCACATTAGGGCGTTTTTTACAAGACTTTTCGCTTAACTTTGGCGTGTTTTCCGTTTTATACAAAGATTACGCCCCGGTTTTGCTACTTTTTACAATGTTTTTTGTGCTTGTCGCCAAACAGACCGACTTTTTGCCCTCTTCTTTTGCATCCAAGCGCAAACTGTGCTACAATAGAGCTGAAAAACAACACATCTACACCGGAAAGGACCGTATCTCTCATGGCACGAAGCGATGGCTATAACACCCGCACCCGGCAGCTCATCTTGGATTACCTCATCAACAACCGCCAGCACGCAGTAAGCGCCTCCAACATTCTGGAGCATCTGGAGGAGCAGGGCGCAAGCCCCAATCCCACCACCGTGTACCGCTATCTGGATAAGCTTGCGGGCGAGCAGCGCATTATGAAATATGTAGCTGACAAGGGCGAACGGGCAGTGTTCCAGTATGTGGACGAGGGTCGCCACTGCCGGGAGCACCTGCACCTCAAGTGCGTGCAGTGCGGACGCATCTATCATCTGGACTGCCATTTTATGGACGAGGTGCGCGCCCACCTGATGGCAGAGCATGGCTTTACCCTGCAATGCGAGGGCAGCGTGCTGTACGGGCTGTGCCGTCATTGCGCGCAGAACGCGGCACCGTCCGCAGCAGAAGAACAGCCTGCAAAAAAATGCGCCTGCTGTGTTGACACAGACAAAAACCCGTGATACAATGCAGACAATAAAAGCGTTGACCGGGAAAAGTAAGGTTTCACCCTTTTCTTACAGAGAGTGCGGGATGCTGGAAACCGCGCAGAAAACGAGACCCGAAGAACACCCGTGAGCCGCTCCCTGAACCTGCGTGTGCAGCAGTAGGGGCAGACGTGCGCCGCTCGTTATCGCGGCAGTGCTTTCAACGGGGAGAGCGCACAAAAGTGACCGGCGTATTGCGTATGCCGGTAATTTAGGTGGCACCACGGATACGGCAGCATATTCGTCCTAGGACTATGGGATGAATGTGCTGCCGTATTTTTATTTTTATCGTTTTTACAAGAGGGGTAAGAAGTATGTGTTGTGTTATGGGTTATACGGGGCATGATTTGCCCGCCGAAAAATTCAAAGAGTATCTGCTGCGCACCGTGGACCGCGGGCCGGACGACCAGCGGGTGGTGGAGGGTCCCTACGGCCTGATGGGCTTTGGGCGGCTTGCCATCATGGGACTGACCCCGGAGGGGATGCAGCCCTTTTACCGGGGCGCTGACTGCGTGGTGTGCAACGGCGAGCTGTACGGCTTCCGGTTCGAAAAGGAGATCTTAAAGCGCCGGGGCTACAAGTTCTGCTCCGACTGCGACTGCGAGATCCTGCTGCCGCTGTACTACGAGTACGGGCTGGATATGTTCCGCCACATGGACGCGGAGTTTGCGCTGATCCTGTACGATTCCCGCAAGGACCGGCTCATTGCCGCCCGCGACCCCATCGGCATCCGTCCGCTGTTCTACGGCTACTCCAAGTCCAGCCACAAGATCGCCTTCTCCTCCGAGATGCGCAACCTCATCGGCTGGTGCGATGACATCCGTCCCTTCCCCATCGGCAGCTACTACTGCGACGGCCGCTTTGTACGCTACGAGGACATTGCCGATGTGCCCGCCCCCATGCAGGACGATATGCCCACCATCCTGCAGAACATCCGCGAGAAGCTGATCGCCGGTGTGGAAAAGCGGCTGGATGCCGATGCACCCGTGGGCTTTCTGCTTTCCGGCGGGCTCGACTCCTCCTTGGTGTGCTCCATTGCCGCCAAGAAGCTGGGTAAGCCCATCCGCACCTTTGCCATCGGCATGGACACCGATGCCATCGACCTGAAATACGCCCGCCAGACTGCGGACTATCTGGGCAGCGAGCACCACGAGATCATCATCAACCGTGAGATGGTGCTCAGCAGCTTGGAGGAGGTCATCCGGCTGCTGGGTACATGGGATATCACCACCATCCGCGCCAGCATGGGAATGTACCTGCTGTGCAAGGCCATCCATGAGCAGACCGATGTGCGTGTGCTGCTGACCGGCGAGATCTCGGACGAGCTGTTTGGCTACAAATACACCGACTACGCCCCCACCGCCGATGCCTTCCAGCAGGAGAGCCAGAAGCGCATCCGTGAGCTGTATATGTACGATGTGCTGCGGGCAGACCGCTGCATCTCCTCCAACAGCATCGAGGCGCGCGTGCCCTTTGGCGACTTGGATTTTGTGCGCTACGTCATGGCCATCGACCCGGAAAAGAAGCTGAACCGCTACGGCAAGGGCAAGTACCTGCTGCGCAAAGCCTTTGAGGGCGACTGGCTGCCGCCGGAGATCCTGTGGCGCGAAAAGGCCGCTTTCTCGGACGCTGTAGGCCACAGCATGGTGGACGACATCAAGGAGTATGCCGAGAGCCTGTACACCGACGAGGAGTTCCAGATGCGCCGGGCAAACTACTCGGCACATTGTATGCCCTTTACCAAGGAGAGCTTGTTCTACCGCGAAATTTTTGAAAAGTACTACCACGACCAGAGCCGCACCATCGTGGGCTTCTGGATGCCCAACAAGGCATGGCCGGGCTGCAACGTCAACGACCCCTCTGCCCGCGTGCTGGCAAACTATGGTGCTTCCGGCGTGTAACGCCAGACCGTTTTATACAGCGGAAGGAATATTCTATCTTTTGTAAACCGGGAAGATCTGCGGATTTTTCCGGTTTCCTTTTTCGCGAGAGGGTTCAGCCTGCTGAGAGCAACAAAAATCTGCCCCGCAGCGCGACTGTTTCCGCAGGAAACGAGCGCGGCAACTGCCGTTTGCCATCACGACTCCTCCCGTGAAAATGGAATACCGGAGCGTCCGCAGACGCTCCGGTATTCCGGAACTATAAATCGTTGTTCAGCCTGTGGGCTTACGGGAACGGCACTTCCCGCACATCATCGGGGTCCAGCCCGGCCTTGCGCTGTTCTTCAAATACGGCGGCGATCAGCTCGTCCAAGTCCTCCAAGTGGGTCAGGGTGCAGCAGTAGCGGCGCAGGGCGGCTGCGCCCTTCAGCCCCTTCATGTAGTGCATGGTCTGGGCGCGTGCCTGCGGCATGGCCACAAACTCGCCCTTCTGCTCCACCATCTCCTCCACCTGACGGCGCAGCGCGTTCATCCGTGCCTGCAGGTTCGGCTCCTTGGGGGCGGGCAGGCCCTCCAGCGCGGCGTTCACCCGCTCAAAAAGCCACGGGTCGCCCAGTGCGCCCCGGGCGATCATCACGCCGTCGCAGTTTGTCTGGCGCACCATGCGCAGCGCGTCCTCGGCGCAGTGGATATCGCCGTTGCCCAGCACCGGCACTTTTACCGCATCCTTTACCCGGGCGATGATCTCCGGGTCGATGCCCGGGGTGTACATCTGCTCCCGGGTGCGGGCGTGCACCGCCACCAGCGCCGCGCCCGCCTGCTCGCAGGCTTTGGCGCATTCCACGGCGGTGATGTGGTCGGCATCCCAACCCTTGCGCATTTTTACGGTGACCGGGCGCTTAGTGTGCGCTACCACCTGCTCCACGATGCGCCCGCAGCGGTCGGGGTCCAGCATCAGCTTGCTGCCCGCCCCGCCGGAAACGATCTTGGGGGCAGGGCAGCCCATGTTGATGTCCACAAAGTCAAATTCGTACTGCTCGATGGCGGCGGTGGCTTCGCCCATGATCTCCGGCACCTCGCCAAAGATCTGCACCCCGTAGGGTGCGCCGTTAGGCTCTGCCTTCAGCAGGCTGACGGTCTTGTGGTCGCCGTACACCAGCGCCCGGCTGGACACCATCTCGCTGACCGTAAAGCCCGCGCCGTGCTGTGCCATCAGGCGGCGGCAGGGGGCGTCCGTAAAGCCCGCCATAGGGCCGAACACCGCCCGGTGGGGCAGGGTGATATTGCCGATCTTCAAAGGTTCCATGGGTTCTCCTTGTATCTGTTTTGGGGTAGACGATTTTGAATGCGCTCCGCGTTGCTTTGCGCATTTTCACGGGAGGGGTCGTGACGGAAAGCGGCAGCTGAAGCGCCGCTTTCTGCGAAAGCGCGGCGCTGTGGTCAGCGTCCTCGCCCTCTCCGTCACCTGCGGTGACACCTCTCCCAAAGGGAGAGGCCTTGGCAAAGAGATGAACTTTATGTGGACTGCCAAGGGCTCCCACTTTGGGGGAGCTGGCATCGCGCAGCGATGACTGAGAGGGCGAGCCCGCTAAAATAAAGGCATCTGCAACAAAAAGCAGACTTGTACCGAAATTCAGCGGCGGCTGCTTTCCTGCCATATACCGTAAAAAGGGGCTGCTGCACATTGTTTGGTGCAACAGCCCCTGTGGTTTTATGTTACATCTTCTCAGGCACGTTGATCTTGAACATGGTGAGCACGTTGAAGATGGCGTTCTTCACGCCGATGCACAGGGCCAGACGTGCCTGCTGCACGGCGGGGTCTGCGCCCTGAATGCGGCAGTTGCCGTAGAAGCGGTGGAAGGCGCTTGCAAGGTCGATGACAAAGCGGTTGATGCGGCTGGGGTCGTACTTCTCGGCAGCCATCACGATCTCCTGCGGAAAGGCAGCCAGCATACGGATCAGATCCATCTCGGAAGGTTCGGTGAGCAGGGTGGCGTCGATGTTCTCCGCACCGGCAAACTGCACGCCCTCGCTCTCCATCTTCTTCAGGATGGAGCAGATGCGGGCGTGGGCGTACTGCACATAGTACACCGGGTTGTCGTTGTCGGTCTTGACGGCCTGATCCAGATCAAAGTCGATGCCGCTGCCGGCGTCGTGCATATTGAACAGGAAGCGTGCGCTGTCGATGGGCACCTCTTCCAGCAGGTCGGTCAGGGTGATGGCATTGCCGGTGCGCTTGGACATACGGACAGGCTGTCCGTCCCGCATCAGGTTGACCATCTGCATCAGCACAACATCCAGATCCTCGCCGTGCAGGCCGATGGCGTCCATCGCGCCCTTCATGCGTGCCACATGGCCGTGGTGGTCTGCGCCCCACACATCGATGGCCTTGGCAAAGCCGCGGGTTGCCAGCTTATTATAGTGGTAGGCGATATCGGCGGCAAAGTAAGTGGGGATGCCGTTGGCACGGACGAGCACCTCGTCCTTGGCTTCTTCCTCGGTGCCGTCTTCGGTCTTTTTCTTATTCACGGTGCCATACTTGGCAGCGTACTGGGCGCTGCGGTACATAATGGCACCGTCCTCGGCCTTGTAGCAGGCACCCAGTTCCAGCAGTTTGTCCACCACAGCCAGCACTGCGCCGGACTCGTGCAGGGTGCTCTCGTGGAACCAGACATCGTAATCAATGCGGTACTTGCCGAGGTCACGCTTCAGGGCAGCGATGTTCTTGGGCAGGGCGTAGGCCACCAATGCGTCCTTCAAAGCGGCAAAGGCCTCGCTCTCAAACAGAGCTTCCTCGTCCATACCCTTGCAGGCGGCAACGTACTTGTCACCGTTCAGCTGGGCAAACTCACCGGCCAGCACCTTGATGTCGCCGCCCTGATAGCACTCCTTGGGCAGGGGATGGGCATCCTCGCCGCAGAACTGCTGCAGGTAGCGCACAGCCAGACTTTTGCCGAACTTCTGAATCTGGTTACCGGCATCGTTGATATAAAACTCGCGGGTCACATCGTAGCCGGACCAGTCCAGCACAGCGGCCAGACAGTCGCCCAGTGCGCCGCCGCGGGCGTTGCCCATGTGCATGGGGCCGGTGGGGTTGGCAGAAACGAACTCCACGTTGTACTTTGCGCCCTTGCCGTGGTCGGTGCGGCCATACTCCTTGTTGGCGCAGGCACCCAGCACCACGCCTGCCCAGAAGCTCTGGGCTAGGAACAGGTTGATGAAGCCGGGACCGGCAACCTCCACTTTGGAGAACACGCTGTTCTCGATGGAGGGCAAATGTGCCAGCAGGGCATCTGCGATCATCTTGGGTGCCTTGCGCCAGGTGCGTGCACCCGCCATGGCGAGGTTAGAGGCGATGTCGCCGTTCTTCACGTCGGCGGGGATCTCCACGATAAAAGCGGGCAGCTCTGCCTCGGGCAGGGTGCCGTCTGCCATAGCAGCCTTGGCGGCTGCGGTCAGCAGAGCGCGTGCCTCGTCCAGTGCAGCCTGCCGGGGGTTGTAGTTCTGGTAGGTCTTTTCAAAATCAGTCATGGGTCGGATTCCTTTCACAGTCTCAGGGAACTTCATCAATTCACATGGGTCACGGTAACTTCCAGACGGTTGCGGCTTACCAGCTCGGCGCTGTCGGCATCCAGCAGGTAGGCAAACCGGGCGGTGCCGCCCTTTTCGGTCAGCTGACAGTCGATCTCGTCCGCGGTCACGCCCAAGGTCATGGAGCCGAAGCCGGTCTCGTAGTGGCACAGGTTGCGGCGGCCTTTTTCGATCAGCAGCTGGGTGCCGGCTCCGCCGCCCTTGCCGAACCGCAGCATCGCTACCCGACTGCCGTCTGCGGCGATCTTCAGGGTAGTGGTGCAGCCCTCGTAGCCGGTGGTCTCGGTCTCGCGGTAGGTCACATAGTAGCTGCCGCCCTTCAGCACAAAGCTGCCCCGGGTCATCAGCTCTACAAATTCTTCTTTTTCTTCCTCCGCAGCCGGTTCGTCCAGCCGCTGCTCAATGCGGCTTTTGATGCGGATGATATAGTCTTCCTTCAGTGGCTTGCTCACGTTGTTTTTCCTTATCAATATTTATCAATGGCGATCTGCTCCACCGGGCCGCCCTTGTACTCGCCCAGAAACAGGTCTGCCGTCTGCACGAAGCTGTCCGGCACATCGCTGACGTAAAAGTGCGCCTGCCCGTTCTCGTGGCTGGCGCGCAGTCCGCGCTCGGCAAGCATCCGCTCCAGATGATGGGCGGCGGTCATGGCGGGGTCCACCAGCGTGACGCCCGGGCCCATAAACTCCCCGATCATGCTTTTCAGCAGCGGGTAGTGGGTGCAGCCCAAAATCAGGGTATCCACCCCGGCTTCGCGCACCTCGGTCAGGTACTGGGCAATGACCAGCTTTGTGATCTGCTGCTTTCCGGCTTCGCTGTGATCCACATACCCGGCCTCCACCAGCGGTACGAACAGCGGGCAGGGGCGGGCGGTGATCTCCACCCCGGGCACCAGCTGCCGCAGCAGCTTTTCGTAGCTGCGGGAGCGGATGGTGGCGGCTGTGCCAATGACGCCGATGCGGCGGTTGCGGGTGACAAAGGCTGCTTCCCGGGCGGCGGCATCCACTACGCCAAGATAGGGCACCGGCAGCTGCGCTGCTTCCGCAGCCGGGTAGGTGCTGCTCACCGTACCGCAGGCCGCCATGATGCACTTGACGTTTTTGGAAAGCAGAAAGGCCACGTCCTGCCGGGCGTACTGCAGAATGGTCTCCGGGCTGCGGCTGCCGTAGGGCACCCGGCCGGTATCGCCGAAGTAGATGATATCCTCATGGGGCAGGCGCTTGCGCAGCTCCCGCACGCCGGTCAGGCCACCCAGACCGCTGTCGAACACACCGATGGGGCGATTATCCATGCTGCTTTTCCGTCCTTTCCACCGCCAGTGCGATCAGGCGGTCGATGAGCTGCGGCACCGGCAGACCCTCGTGCTCCATGAGCTTGGGGTACATACTGATGGCGGTAAAGCCGGGGAAGGTGTTGATCTCGTTGATGAGCACCCGGCCGGTGTTCTTTTCCACAAAGAAATCGCACCGTGCCAGACCTTCGCAGTTCAGTGCGGTGTAGGCCATGGCGGCGTAGGTCTTTACCTCGTCCAGCTTGGCTTCCGGCAGATGTGCCGGGATGACGGTCTGGCTCACGCCGTTCTTGTACTTATCATCATAGGTGTAGAACTCTGCACCGGCAAGGATCTCACCGGGGCGGGTGGCAACAGCGGGATCAGAGCCGATGACGGCGCACTCCACTTCCTGTCCGTCCACAAAGGCTTCAAATACCACCTTGCGGTCGTTTTCCAGCGCAAGGGCGATGGCAGCCTTCAGCTCCTCCTGACTGGACACCTTGGAGATGCCCACACTGGAGCCTGCGTTGGCGGGCTTGACGAATACCGGCCAGCCCAGCTTTTCTTCAACGCCGGCGCACACGCCCTCCAGATCCTTCTCGATCTCCCAGCAGTTGGCAGCCACCCACTTGGTGTGGGGCACACCGTTGGCTTCAAACAGGGCGTTGGCCACAGCCTTGTCCATGCACACGGAGCTTGCCAGCACGCCGCAGCCCACATAGGCGATGCCTGCCAGCTCCAGCAGACCCTGCACGGTGCCGTCCTCGCCCCACAGGCCGTGGAGCACCGGGATCACCACGTCAAGGTGCATCTTTTCCACCCGGCCGTCCGGGGTGAACAGGATCATGCCGTGGTCGGCGCGGTCCGGGCTGATCACGCAGGGCATATTGCCGGGCAGCTCTTCCCAGCTGCCGTCGGCCATCTGCTCCGCCGTGGCCTCGGTGTAGAGCCAGCGGCCCTCCTTGGTGATGCCCACGGTGAGCACCTCGTATTTGCTGCGGTCGATGTTGCGGACAAAGTTGCCCACAGAGACACAGCTGACCTCATGTTCGCTGGACATACCGCCAAACAGCAGAGCCACGCACATTTTATTTGCAGACTGCATGATATCTCACTCCTATTTATAAAGCCCCGGTAAAGGGGCGGCTTCAAACCGGTAAAATGCCGTTTCGATTCATTATACAATATCTACGCCCGCGATGCAAGCAGAATGCAAAAAAGCTGCCTTGGGACAAAAAGACAGCGGCTGCGAAAAAAGTTTCTCAAAATCGCTTTTTTCTGCTTGACGGATTGAAAAACGCGTGGTACAATGATATCACCTCTTTTGCGGGGTTATTAAGTGCGCCTGTTTTTACAGCTGCCACCCGCACCCGAGGGAGGTTCAAAACAACCGTTATAATGGAGGTGTCAACAAATGACCGTTAAAATCACTCTGGCCTGCACCGAGTGCAAGCAGCGCAACTACAACACCACGAAGAACAAGAAGAACAACCCCGATCGTCTCGAGATGAAGAAGTATTGCCGTTTCTGCAAGAAGCACACCGTTCATCGCGAAACCAAGTAAAAGAAAGGCGGAGCATAATGGCAGACAAAACCGAGAAAAAGCCGGGCTTTGTGGCCAAAGCTAAAGCCGCTGTGAAGGGCTTCTGCGCACGGGTCGCAAAGTTCTTCCGCGATACCAAGAGCGAGCTGAAGAAGGTGGTCTGGCCGTCCAAGCAGGACGTCAAGACCAACACCATCGTCGTGCTCGTGACCGTCGCTATTGCAGCGGTTGTGATGATCCTGCTGGATGCCATCTTCGGTGGTATTCTGGGCCTGATCATCGGCGCCTGAGAATCATCTTGAAACGGAGGGTCAACCAAAATGGAAGAATCAACCAAGCTGGTAGATGAGTCCACTGAGGCTCTTTGGTATGTTGTGCATACCTATTCCGGTTACGAGAACAAGGTCGCCAACGACCTGCAGACCATGGTGGAGAACCGCCACCTGCAGGAGCTGATCTGCGACATCAAGGTTCCCGTCGAGATGGTTCCTGAGATCGACAAGAACGGTAAGCAGAAGATGGTGGAGCACAAGCTGTTCCCCGGCTACGTTCTGGTCAAAATGGTGATGAACGACGATACCTGGTATGTCGTGCGCAATACGCGCGGCTGCACCGGCTTCGTTGGCCCCGCCTCCAAGCCCGTTCCGCTGACCGCTGAGGAAGTGGAGAAGATGGGCGTGGAGAAGGCTGCACCGCTCAGCGTCGATTTTGCTGTCGGCGATACCGTGCAGATCACCGCCGGTCCTCTGGAAGGCTTTATGGGCCTTGTGGAAGAGATCGACACCGAGAGCTTCAAGGTAAAGCTCAAGGTCAATATGTTCGGCCGCGAGACCCCCGCAGAGGTGGAGATCGGTCAGGTCGAGCTGCCGTAACCAACCGGCAAGTTCCGTTTACCAAGGTAAGACCGCAGTGCGGTTCTTATAGAGCGTGTGCAGCGTGCACGCGCTCGTGGGAGGCGCAGAGACACTGCGCCGCAACTCACCACAGATTTTTGGAGGTGCATTTATCATGGCACAGAAAGTTACTGGCTACATTAAGCTGCAGATCGAGGCCGGCAAGGCGACTCCGGCTCCCCCTGTTGGCCCTGCTCTGGGTCAGAAGGGCGTCAACATCATGGCGTTCACCAAGGAGTTCAACGAGCGTACCAAGAACCAGATGGGTTATGTGATCCCCGTCGTCATCACCGTGTACGCTGACCGCTCCTTCAGCTTCATCACCAAGACTCCTCCGGCAGCTGTTCTGATCAAGAAGGCCGCTGGCATCAACACCGCTTCCGGCAAGCCCAACAAGGAAAAGGTTGCTTCTCTGACCGCCGCTCAGGTGGAGGAGATCGCCAAGACCAAGATGCCCGACCTGAACGCTGCTTCTCTGGAAGCTGCCTGCAGCATGGTTCGCGGCACCTGCCGTTCCATGGGCGTCACCGTCGAGGGCTGAGACATAAACAGTGGGAGGGCATAACACTGCCCGCATGACCACACAGGAGGATATACAATGAAACATGGCAAGCACTATGTCGACGCTGCAAAGCTGGTCGATTCTACTAAGGCATATGATGTGAACGAGGCTCTGGAGCTGGCTTGCAAGACCGCTTCCGCCAAGTTCGACGAGACCGTCGAGCTGCACGTCCGTCTGGGCGTTGATGGCCGTCACGCTGACCAGCAGGTCCGCGGCGCTGTCGTTCTGCCCAACGGCACCGGCAAGACCGTCCGCGTCTGCGCCATTGCTAAGGGCCCCGCAGCTGCTGCTGCCGAGGCTGCTGGCGCTGATATCGTTGGCGATGACGAGCTGATCGCAAAGATCGCCGGCGGCTTCATGGATTTTGACGTCGTCGTGACCACCCCCGATATGATGGGCCGCGTTGGTCGTCTGGGTAAGGTTCTGGGCCCCCGCGGCCTGATGCCCAACCCCAAGGCCGGCACTGTGGCTCCCGATCTGGGCAAGGCTGTCAGCGAGGCTAAGGCTGGTAAGATCGAGTACCGTCTGGACAAGCAGAACATCATCCATGTGCCCGTGGGCAAGGCTTCTTTCGGTGCAGAGAAGCTGTACACCAACCTGGACACTGTGATGGAGGCTATTGCCAAGGCAAAGCCCGCTGCAGCAAAGGGTACCTACTTCAAGAGCGCTACCATCGCCACCACCATGGGCCCTGGCATCCGTCTGAACACCCTGAAGTACGGTGTCTAATTTGAATTTCTGATGTTTTTCTGCCGTTCTGCGGAATGGCAGAAAAATTTTGTCGGAAATTGAAAAAAGTACTTGACAACGCCGCACGTTTGCGGTATTATAACCATGCTGTTTTTAAGACAGCAGGCGCTGGAGTCCAGTGTAAAGTTTGACCGCCTGCCGAGAAACGTGCGTAAAGTTGCTTTATGCCTCTCTCTCGGCGCAGTGCGCGGGAGAGAGGCTTTTTTCATTGCTCCGGCTTTCGATACAAGTTTTTGAAACGAGGTGAAACCGAATGCCCAGTGCAAAGATTCTTTCTGAAAAGCAGGCTTACGTCGCTGATCTGAAGGCAAAGTTTGAGAGTGCGGTTTCCGGCTGCGTCGTCGCTTACGGCGGCATTAACGTCGAGAACGACACCAAGCTCCGTAAGGAGCTGCGTGAGGCAGGCGTTGATTACATGGTCGTGAAGAACACCATGCTGCGTCTGGCAGTTAAGGGTACCGCTCTGGAGGGTCTGGCTGAGAACTTCAAGGGCGACACCGCTGTCGCTTTTGCTCACGAAGAGGATCCCATGGCTGCTGCCCGCATCCTGTGCAAGTATCAGGATGGCGATAAGTCCAAGAAGTTCGTCGTGAAGGCTGGCTTCATGGAAGGCAAGGCTATGAACGCCGCCGAGACCAACGCCATCGCAAAGCTGCCCAACCGCGAAGGTATGCTGTCCATGTTTGCAGGCGCCCTCACCAGCACCCTGTCTGGTCTGGCCGTTGCAATGCAGGCTTATGCCGACAAGCAGGAGGAGCCCGCTGCCTAATGGCTGCGTGACCGCCGCTTAACAAAAAACTGAAACAAACTAAAACCATTGATATTGGAGGGTTATTACCATGGCTTCTGAGAAGATTACTGCCATCATCGAGTCCGTCAAGGGCCTGACCGTTCTGGAGCTGAAGGAACTGATCGACACCTACTGCGAGGAGTTCGGTGTTTCTGCTGTTGCTGCTGCTGCTCCTGCTGCTGCTGGCGCTGCTGCTGCCGCTGAGGAAGAGAAGACCGAGTTCGACGTCATCCTGGCTGAGGCTGGCGCTACCAAGATGCAGGTCATCAAGGTTGTTAAGGAGATCACCGGTCTGGGCCTGAAGGAGGCTAAGGCTATCGTTGATGGCGCTCCCAAGGCTGTCAAGGAGAAGGTCTCCCAGGCTGAGGCTGACGACATCAAGAAGAAGCTGGAAGAGGCTGGCGCTAAGGTTGAGGTTAAGTAATTTAACCCCTTCTCTTACCGTTCTTTCTTGAACATCAAGAGGTCTGCACCGCAAGGTGCAGGCCTCTTTTTTATCCCGTGAAAATGCAATCCCGGAAAGTCCGCAGACTTTCCGGGATCGCTCAATAAAAATATTTTTCCGCTGAATATGCCCAAAGCAAAGCGGAGGACATTCCCGATCGTTCTCTTATCAAAAAAGGCTGCCGCACAAACCTGTGCAGCAGCCTTTCGTGTTATTCTTCCGGTGCAGCCTTGCACTCTTCCACATAGGCTGCAATCTTGTCGATCTGGATCTGTGCCACGGCACGGCCGGTCTCGTAAACGCGGCGCAGCTGGGCGGGGTCGCGCTCCATAGAGGGAATCTCCAGCGGGATGGGCGGGCGGATGACGAAGGCCCGGCCGGACTGCTCCAGCATGGAAATATAGGCCAGCGTCTCATTGTAGCGCTGGTGCCGGTCTGCCACGGCCTCCACAAAAGGGGGATAGCGCACATACCTTGCCCGGATAAGGGGCAGCATCTTGTTTTTCTGCTTTACAAAACCCTTGGGCTGGGTCAGGATGATCAGATTGCGCTTGTAGCCGATGGACTCGAAAAAGCGCACAGGAATGGAATCTGCCACACCGCCGTCCAACAGCTGATAGTGGCCGATCTTTACGATCTTTGCCGCCAGCGGCATGGATGCCGAAGCCTGCATCCACCGGATGTCCTCGGCGTCGCCGGTGCGGCACTTGTGGTAGATGGGCTCGCCGGTACGCACATCGGTGCACACCACAAAAAAGTCCATGGGGTTCTCCCGGAAAGCCTTGGTATCAAAGGGGTCCAGCTTTTCCGGCACGGTATGGTAGCAAAACTGCTCGCTGTACAGGTTGCCGGTGCGCAGCAGATTGCCAAAGCCGGCGTAGCGCTTGTCATTGCAGTATTCCGTGTTGTAGCGGATGGTGCGCCCGATCTGGTGCGACTTGTAGTTGCAGCCGAACACTGCCCCCGCCGACACACCAATGGCACCGTCCAACTGGATGGTATGCTCCATCAGCACATCCAGTACGCCAGCGGTGAACATTCCGCGCATAGCGCCGCCTTCCAGCACAAGTCCTGTTTTCATACCATTTTCCTCCTCGTCCGGTCAAAAATCCCGAATATTACCCTTCTCCTACAAGAATAGTATACTCGAAAACCGCGAAAGAACAAGGGAGGATAAGCCAAAAATGACCTGACAACCTCGCGAAGTTTCGGTATTTTTGGACAAGGTCATACTTTTAGAAAAAACGAAGAGGTTTGGTGCCGTATTTTTACGAATTTTGGCAAGAAAACCCCTTGTCAAAGCGGGATGCTTCCGGTATACTAGGTGAAACATTATATGATGGGCGCGTGTGGCGCGCGCCCGGGAATGGAAAACAGGCGGGCGCTTTTCGCGGCGGGCGAGCCGGAGACAGAAAACGCACCTGCAAGGGTTGGAGGATATACTTTATGAAGATGCTGGAAGATCGTATCCGCAAGGACGGCATTGTGCGCGAAGGCAACGTGCTCAAGGTGGACAGCTTTATCAACCACCAGATGGACATCCCGCTGTTCCGCGAGATGGCACGGGAGTGGAAGCGCCTGTTTGCGGGCAAGCCCATCAACAAGGTGCTCACCATCGAAGCCAGCGGCATCGGCATTGCGGCTGTGGTGGCCAGCGAGCTGAACGTGCCGGTGGTGTTTGCAAAAAAATCCATGAGCATCAATCTGGACTACGATAATTACAAGACTCAGATCCAGTCCTTCACCCACAAAAAGATCTACAACGTCATCGTCTCTAAAAAGTTCCTCACCCCGGAGGATCATGTGCTGATCATCGACGATTTTCTGGCCAACGGCTGCGCCCTGATGGGTCTGCTGGAACTGGCCGAGGAAGCCGGTGCCACCGTAGAGGGCATCGGCATCGCCGTGGAAAAGGGCTTCCAGCAGGGCGGCGAGCTGATCCGCAGCAAGGGCATCCAGTTGGAAAGCCTTGCCATCGTGGACGCCATGGACAGCACCACCGGCGAGATCACCTTCCGCCCCCAGCCGAACCAGAACTAAAAATCATTATACATTTCAGCGTAACGGAATGTCTGCGGACGTTCCGTTATTTTTTTGCGGCTGAATAGCAGCATTTGCAGCGGCGCTGCGGGTAAAGGTATCTGCTTGCCGCAAGCGTGCAAAGACGCTCCGCTGGGCCAGAGGCAGGGAGGGGTGTTCCGAGTCCCCCCTCCCTACCTCTGGACTACACCCACCCTGCAACGCAACAACTGCGACCGCCGCCAGCGGCGGAAACAGGGAGCAGTTGTTGGGGCAGCGGCCAGCAAGACGCGAGTGCCGCCCAAGGCACGAAGCGGATGCTAGGTGCCGCAACCCGTCGCCAAGGGCTGCTCGCCCTTGACAATCCTAAAACAGAAGTCGAAGCACAAAAAAGCTAGCGCTGCGCCAGTCGGCGCTAGCGCTTTAACGCTTTTTTCGCTTCTCCATTTATAGCCCCTCAGTCGCTGCGCGACAGCTCCCCCGAGGGGGAGCAAGCGCTCGCCCGCAGCGCCGCGCTTTCGCAGAAAGCGGTGCTGCAACTACCGTTTCCCGCCACGCCCCCTCCCGTGAAAAGGCAATTCTGGAAAATCCGCAGATTTTCCAGAATTGCAAATTAAAAATCATTCTTCCGCTGTTTATGCGCAAAGCGAACGCGGCGCGCATTCCAAATCATCACGCTCCGTCAAAGCTGTCCCCATCGGCGGGCAGGGCAGCGGCTTGCGCGTCTGCGCTGCCGGTGTCCGCTGCCCGGGGGACGCCCTTGTACACCAGCGTCTGCTCCAGCACTTCGGCGCAGACCGGTGCTGAAAGACTGCCGCCGGCGGTGGTCCAGCTGTGTGGCTCATCCAGACAGACCAGACACAAAAACTGCGGATCATCAATGGGCGCTACCGCCACAAAGCTGGCGATGCGGGCTTTCTCGTCGGCGCTGTCCAGCTTCTGGCTGGTGCCGCTTTTGCCGCCCACCCGGTAGCCCGCGATCTGTGCGTTGCGTCCGCCGCCGTACAGCACCACCGCCTCCATCATCTCCCGCATGGCGGCGGAGGTGGCGGGCTGGATCACCTGCCGCTTGCACACCGGGGCATTGTGCTGCAAAACGCTGCCGTCCGGCGCAAGGATGTCCGATACCAGATACGGCTGCATCAGACGCCCGCCGTTTACCACCGCGCAGACGGCAGCAGCCATTTCCAGATAGGAAATTTTGCTGCTCTGCCCGAAGGCACAGGACGCCAGCTCTACCGGCCCCATGCGGTCGGCGATGTAGTACAGGCTCTTTTTCGGCTCGGCGGGCAGGTCGATGCCGGTGGGCTCCCGTAGGCCGAAAGCGGCAAAATAATCGCAGAAAGCCTGCTTGCCCAGCCGCGCCCCGATCTGGATGAAGCTCTGATTGCAGGAGTTTTCCAGCGCCTGTGTCACGGTCTGGCTGCCGTGGCGTTTGTGGTTGGCGCAGTGGAACCGCGTGCCTGCCACCGAGATGGAGTCTCCGCAGTAAAAGGTGGAGTGCCGGGTGATGGCACCGGCATCCAGCGCTGCCGCACAGGTGATGAGTTTGAACACACTGCCCGGCTCGTATAAGTCGCTTACCGCCTTGTTGCGCCACTGGGTCTGCTGTGCCAGCTGCAGGGCGGCGGCGCGCTCTTTACCGGAAAGAGCGTCCACGGTGGCGCGCGCGGCCTTGTCGGCGATCACCCGGGGCTGGTTGGGGTCGTAGGCCGGGGTGGTGGCCATGGCCAGCACTGCCCCGGTGTTTACATCCATCACGATGCCCACGCTGCGGGCAGCTACATGGTGCTCCTGCACCGCATAATTCAACGCATTTTCAAGGTAATGTTGAATATTTGCATCGATGGTCAGCCGCAGCCCGCTGCCCTCCACGGGCGTAAGTTCCGTCTCGTAGCTCTGCGCCAGCGTGTAGCCCCAAGCATTCACCGCAGTCAGCACCACCCCATTCTGCCCGGTAAGGGTGTCGTTATATTTCAGCTCCAGCCCGCTGACCCCGGCGTTGTCCACATTGGTAAACCCCAGCACCGAGGCCAGCAGCTCCCCCTGCGGGTACCAGCGCTTGGAATCCTGATTGATGCGCACGCCGGTAATGCCGTTCGCCGCGCAGAAATCCCGCACTGCATCGGCGGTTTCCCGCTCCACCCGGTAACGCAAAAGGCGGTCGTTGGAGCGCCGGTCGCTGAACTTTTCCAGCAGTTTTGTTTCGTCCAATTCCAGTATCTCCGCAAGCCCTTTGGCGGCAAGGGCAAGCTTCTCCTCCGGCATCTCCCGGGGGCTGGCGCGCAGGGTCCAGCAGCTGCTGTTGGCAGCAAGCAGCGCACCATCGGCGCTGTATATTTTGCCCCGGTCAGCGGGCACAACGGTGTCCCGCAGCTGCTGTCCCAGCGCCCGCTGGGTGTACCAGTCGCCGGTGCATAATTGCAGCCAGAACAGTCGCCCGATGAGCCCTGCAAAGCAGACGGCGCACAGCCCCACCGCAATGAGCCGCGCCCGCAGACGGAACGCCCGCTCCGGTAAAGTGCGCAGGGCGTCCGTGGGTTTTGAGCCGCGCATGGCAGCACCCCCTTTGCGGGCAGTTTATGCGCCCGGCAGCAGCGTGTATGACTAACCGCCCCCGCACCCGCGTACAATAACATAAAACGGAGGTGACCGGGATTGCACAGAACTGCTGCCCGCAAAGGGCTGCTGCGGCCGCTGCCGCCCATGGACCTGCCCTTTCTGGTGCTGGTGCTCACGCTGGTAGCCTTTGGGCTGGTGATGCTGTGCAGCGCCAGCAGCGCGGTGGCACTGTACCGGCGGCAGGACGCCTTTGCCTATGTGCGGCCGCAGCTGCTGTACGCCGCCATGGGTCTGGCGGCGATGTGGATGGCCAGCCGGGTGGACTACCACATCTATCACAAGCTGGCGTGGCCGCTGCTGGCGCTCTCGCTGGTGCTGCTGACGGCGGTGCTGTTCATGCCGGAGTATAACGGCTGTAAGCGTTGGCTGGTGCTGCCGGGGCTGGGCACATTACAGCCCAGCGAGATCGCCAAATTTGCGGTGGTGCTGGTATTTGCCCATATCATCGCTCTGAACCACGACCGCATGGGCAGCTTTGCGGTGGGGGTAGTACCCTTTGCGCTGGTGCTGGGGGTGGTGGCAGTGCTCATGCTGCTGGAACCCCACCTTTCCGGCACGGTGCTGATCTTGAGTATCGGCGCGGTGCTCATGTTCGTGGGCGGCACCGGGCTGCGGTGGTTCATGCTGGCGGGGGCGGGCGGCGCTGCCGCCATCGGCACGGCCATCGTGCTCATGCCGGAGCTGGTGCCCTATGCCGCCGACCGGCTCAACTCTTGGCTCGACCCCTTTGCCGACCCGCTGGGCGATGGACACCAGACCATCCAGAGCCTATATGCCATCGGCTCCGGCGGGGCGGCAGGGCTGGGGCTGGGCAACAGCCGTCAGAAACATCTGTTCGTGCCCGAGCCGCAGAACGACTTCATCTTTTCCATCCTCTGCGAGGAACTGGGCTTTCTGGGCGCGTGTGCGGTCATTCTGCTGTTCAGTGCGCTGCTGTGGCGGGGCATCACGCTGGCGGCGCACGCGCCGGACCGCTTCGGGGCACTGCTGGTGGTGGGTTTTGTGGTGCAGGTGGCGCTGCAGGCGGTGCTGAATATTGCGGTAGTTACTAACACCATCCCAAACACCGGCATCAGCCTGCCCTTTTTCTCCTCCGGCGGCACCAGCCTGATGATGCTTCTGGGCGAGATGGGCATCGTGCTCTCGGTATCCAGGGGCGAAAGCTGATATAGACCGGCATTTCCAGCCGCAAAGGGGAAATATCGGTGCAGGAAAGCCGAAAAAAGCGGACAAATGACCGGACAAATCCCGCAGACAGCGGGAAAGCCGTTTCCGGCGCATTTCTTTGACCAAAGACCCTCGTTTTGCATACCATGGGGTATCTTTTGCAGAACGGGGGTCTTGGCATGGCTGGGGATTGGATCATTACGGGCGGACGGCCTTTGCAGGGCAGGGTGGAAGTGCCTGCGGCCAAAAACAGTGTGCTGCCGTTGCTGGCAGCAGCACTGCTATGCAGCGGGCCGGTGCGGCTGCAAAATGTGCCGCGCCTGACCGATGTGGAGGACTGTCTTGCCCTGCTGCGGGGCGTGGGCTGCACGGCGGGCTGGCAGGGCGCAGCGCTGGTGGTGCAGGGGCAGCCCATGCGCACCGACCTTGCACCGGAGGCCGCAGGCAGGATGCGGGCATCCATCCTGTTCTGTGCGCCGCTGCTGGCGCGGCTGGGGCGGGTGAACACTGTACTGCCCGGGGGCTGCCGCATTGGGGCGAGACCCATCGACCTGCATTTGCAGGGGCTGGCGCAGATGGGCGTGCGGCAGCTGCCCGCTGCGCCCGGACAGCTTACACTGTACGCCCCGGCGGGGCTGCGGGGCGCGGAGATCTGTCTTAGCTTTCCCAGCGTGGGCGCTACCGAAACGCTGCTGCTGGCCGCTGCTACGGCGCAGGGGCAGACCGTGCTGCATGGTGCCGCAAAGGAACCGGAGATCGCGGATCTTGCCGCCTTCCTCAACGCCTGCGGCGGCTGTGTGGAGGGCGCGGGTACCGACACCATCCGGGTGCAGGGAAAGCGCTGCCTTGCAGGCTGCACCTTTGCACCGGTGGCAGACCGCATCATCGCCTCCACACTGGCCTGCGCAGTGGCAGCGGCGGGCGGCCGGGTGGAACTGGCGGGCTGCGCACCCGGGCTGTATGCGCCGCTGCTGGAAATTCTGGAACAAATGGGCTGCACCGTAGAGCGTGCGCGCGATGCTGCCGCCATTTCACGGTTCGGGGCGCTGCGCGGCGCGGGAAATGTGCACACCGCACCTTATCCCGGCCTTGCCACGGACGCCGCCCCGCTGCTGGCGGCGGTGATGCTCTGCGCACAGGGCGAAAGCAGCCTGCAGGACAGGGTGTTTGAACACCGTTTTGCCTGCGCCGATGGCTTTGCGGCGCTGGGGGCAAACGTCCGGGTGGCAGAGCGCACCTTGTATGTGCAGCCCGCCGGGGTGCTGCACGGGGCAAAGCTGACCGCACCGGATCTGCGGGGCGGGGCAGCGCTGGTGATTGCGGCACTGGCTGCCCGGGGCAGCAGCCGCCTTGGCGGGGTGGAGTTTGTCCGGCGCGGGTATGCGGACCTTGACCGGCTTTTGGCGGGGCTGGGCGCACAGATTTGGCAGGAAATTCCCGCCCGGAGAGGGCTTGCGAAAAAAACACCCATGAAAAAGCAATTTTGTCTTGCAATCGGAGCAAAAAAATGATACGATACAGTTATATAAGTATCGTATGATAGTTTCTGTGCGGCTTTTGCGCAGTTCCACATAAAAATCCGATGGAGGACAAAGTTATGGCATTGATGCTCGACGAAGAACTGGACGAAAACGTTACGACGATCAAGGTGATCGGTGTAGGCGGCGGCGGCGGCAACGCCGTGAACCGCATGGTGAGCGACGGCCTGCAGGGCGTGGAGTTCATCGCCATGAATACCGACCAGCAGGCACTGGCCAAGAACCATGCCTCGGTCAAGGTGCAGCTGGGTTCCAAGCTGACCAAGGGTCGCGGTGCGGGTGCAGACCCGGAGATCGGCCAGCGCGCCGCTGAAGAAAGCAAGGACGAGATCGCCAATGCCCTCAAGGGCTCCCAGATGGTCTTTATCACCGCCGGTATGGGCGGCGGCACCGGCACCGGTGCAGCACCCGTTGTGGCCGAGGTGGCACATGATTTGGGCATCCTGACTGTTGGCATCGTTACCAAGCCCTTCTCCTTTGAGGGCAAGCGCAAGATGGGTCTGGCCGAGCAGGGCATTGCCAACCTGCTGATGCACGTTGACAGCCTGATCGTCATCCCCAACGAGCGCCTGAAGATGATCAGTCAGGAAAAGATCACCCTGATGAATGCCTTTCAGGCTGCCGACAACGTGCTGCGTCAGGGCGTTGAGTCCATCTCTGCCCTGATCAACGTGCCCGCCTTCATCAACCTGGACTTCGCCGATGTGCGCTCCATCATGAAGGATGCCGGCTACGCCCACATGGGCGTGGGCAGCGCCAAGGGTGCAGGCAAGGCCGAGAACGCCGCCAAGGCTGCTATTTCCAGCCCGCTGCTGGAGACCAGCATTGCCGGTGCACACGGCGTTATCATCAACATCACTTCCAGCCCGGACATCGGTCTGGAGGACGTGGAGACCGCCGCAGGTCTTATCACCCAGAGCGCACATCCCGATGCAAACATCATCTGGGGTACTGCATTTGATGAGAACCTGTCCGATGAGATGCGCGTGACCGTTGTGGCCACCGGTTTTGACAACAAGAGCGCCAGCGACCTGCGCAACAGCATCAACAACGCCATGGGCGGTGCACAGTCTGTGCCGTCTGCGGTGTTCAGCAGCGACACCGGTGCAACCGCAGCCCCGGCAGGCAATACCGCCCCGGCTGCTGCTCCGGCTGAAAAGAAGGCCGTGGAGGAGGAAAGCAGCGACAACCGTTACTACGATGAGCTGCTGGCCATCCTGAACAAGCGTAAGTAAGATCAGGCTACAATGGGGCTGGCAGCTGCGCCCATGCGGTCAGCGCCGGTTCCATGCAAGGTGTGCATGGGAGGGCATCATGGTGCAGACAGAGCGGGAGACCGGTGCCTTGCGCGGACAATTTGCCCGGCAGGTCACTGTACAGGCATCTGCCGCAGCTCAGGCGGAAAGCGCCCGGGCGCAGGCAGAGCAGCTGAGCCGCAAGCTGGCTGCGGCACGCGCCGAGGTGCGCCGGTATCAGACCCGGATGTTCGCCTTTGAGCGCACTCTGCTTGCCCTCAAGCACGATAATGCAGAGCTGGAGACCGCCTGCGAGCAGGCATGGGAGCAGCTGGAGCTGGCCAATGCCCGGGCAGAAAAGGCTGAAGCCGCCTGCCGCAGAGCCGAAGCTGCCCTTGCAGCCATACAGCAGACTGCCCCGGAAACACCCGCACAGCCGGATACAACCCCCGAGGTTGATCCGCAGTGCGAGGCTGCACCGGAACAGCCTGTACCGGAAACGGAAGAACTGCTCTGCGCCCCGGAACAGGCACTGCCCCCGGAGCCCGCACAGTCTGCATGGCAGCCGGAGACCCGGCTGGAGCAGATGGCCGCGGAGCTGATGGGCTGGTTCGATGCCATGATGCCCCAAGAGTAAACCTAGAAAGGACTGTTGCGTGTTTTGCGCAGCAGTCCTTTTTCTTTCTGCGTGGGACGATTTAAAATGCGCTCCGCTTTGCTTTGCGCATCATCAGCGGAAATAAGGTTTATATTTCGCGGTTGCAGCGCTCTGCGGAGCGCTGCAACCGCATTTTCACAGGAAGGGCTGTAACGACAAACGGCTTGCTTTCGAACAACGTTTGCAAAGGGTACTGTAAAAAAGGGTACTGTAAAAATTGGATTGCATTTATACAGCCGGGAATGAGAACGTTTGCAGAAAATACCGGAAAATGGCAGAAATGTTGCACGCAGCCTTGCATTTTGCTGTAAAATCCAGTAAAGTATAAATGAATGTAAAAAAAGCGGATGCCGGGCGTAAGTCCGCTGCATCCGGTCGGTGCGGACAGCGTGCCCGGAGCGGAACAGCGGCAGAAGGAGAGACATGGCCATGAACGAGAAACCGAAGATCCTGATCACGGATGATTCCGAGATCAACCGTGCCCTGCTCAAGGAGATACTGGGCGATGGCTATGACTATCTGGAAGCCGAGGACGGCGCAGCGGCGGTGGAGCAGATGCGGCAGCGCACGGATATCTCTCTGCTGCTGCTGGACCTGATGATGCCGGGCATGGATGGCTTTGACGTGCTGCGGGTGATGAAGTACCACGCATGGCTGGACGAGATCCCGGTCATCGTCATTTCGGCGACAGAGGACACCGCCAACATTGAGCGCGCCTACGATCTGGGGGTAACGGACTACATCCGCCGCCCCTTCGAGCGGATCATGGTGCTGCGCCGGGTGAAGAATGTCCTCATGCTGTACGCTAAGCAAAAGCGGCTCACCCGCCTTGTCACCGATCAGGTGTACGAAAAAGAACACAACAGCGTGCTGATGATCAGCATTCTGAGCCATGTGGTGGAGTTCCGCAACAGCGAAAGCGGGCTTCATGTCCTGCACATCCGCACTCTGACCGACCTGCTTTTGCACCGGCTGGTGCAAAAGACCGACCGTTATCAGCTGGACGAAAGCGATATCGCCCGCATCAGCACGGCCTCGGCGCTGCATGATATCGGCAAGATCGTCATCCCGGAGGAGATCCTGAACAAGCCCGGACGCCTGACCGCCGAAGAGTTTGCCATCATCAAGAATCATACTGTGGCGGGTGCGCAGATGCTGCAGGATCTGGGACAGGCTATTGTGCAGGACGAGCCGCTTTTGCAGGTGGCGCACGCTATCTGCCGCTGGCACCACGAGCGCTGGGACGGCAATGGCTACCCCGACCGGCTGAAAGGGGATGAGATCCCTATTGCGGCGCAGGTGGTGGCGCTGGCAGACGTGTACGACGCCCTGACCAGCGAGCGCTGCTATAAGCACGCTTACGACCACGACACCGCGCTGCGCATGATATTGAACGGCGAGTGCGGTGCCTTCAACCCGCTGCTGCTGGACTGCCTGCAAAAGTCCTCGGAGCAGCTGCGCACCGAGCTGACCCGCTCGGAGTGGGACCGGGGCTTCCGGCAGGAGACCCACCGCCTTTCCGAGGAGATCCTGCACCGGGAGGCGCTGCCCCGGGAGAACCACTCCCAGCTGCTGCTGGAGCAGGAAAAAGAGCGCACGGATTTCTACGCCGCCCAGTGCGGCGGCATCCGGTTCGACTACGACCTGCTGGCTGGCAGCGTGACGGTGTATGACTACCACGCCGAGCCGATGCAGCAAAAAACGGTAACGGATTTTGCACAGGGCAGGGGACTTGGCTTTTTGAACGAGCAGGATCGGCGCAAGCTTTCCAAGGCCATAAGCCGCGCCACGCCGGAAGCGCCGGACGTGGTGCTGCCGGTCATGGTGCAGCGAGATGGGAAGCCGCGGCTGCACCGGATGGCGCTGCATACTATCTGGAGCGGTGCCGGGGTGCGCCGCTGCGTGAACGTGCTGGGTCAGCTCACCGACGAGCAGCACCGCGTGGAGCATCAGGCCGAACTGCTGACCGCACTTGACCCGGAAGAGGACCCTGCCCACTTCCTGCGGCGGCTGCAGGGCATCTTTGACGTGGTGCGTCTGGTAGACCCGGGGCACCGCAAGGTGCTTACGCTGGACAGTGACGGCATCCTGACTGAAAAGCCCGGCAGCTGCCACATGGTATGGAACCGGGATACCCGGTGCGAGAACTGCATCTCGGCCAAAGCCTACGCCCGCAAGACCATCCTGAATAAGATCGAGTTCAAGGACGAGGAAGCCTACTTTGTCATCTCCAAGTACATCGAGGTAGGCGGCAGGGGCTGTATGCTGGAAATGGTCACCCGGCTGACGGATGGCCGCTGGCTGGACATGGGCGGCCACCGGCTGCTGCTGGACCGCTGCGACGGAATGGAGCGCAGCGCCTTCGTAGACCCCCTGACCGGGGCCTACACCCGCCGCTATTTTGATAAGTTCCTTGCCAGCGGCGAGATGAGCGGCGGCGTGGCGATGATCGACGTGGATCAGTTCAAGGCGGTCAACGACAGCTTTGGGCATCTGGTGGGAGATGAAGCACTGAAAACGGTGGCGGAAGCCATGCAGAACTGCCTGCGCCAGACCGATATCCTGATCCGCTACGGCGGCGATGAATTTTTGCTGCTGATGCCCCAGAGCCGCCCCAACGGGGTGGAAAGCGTCATCCGGCGTGTGCAGGACGCCGTGCAGGCGGCACGGGTGCCCAGCCACCCGGAGCTCCGGCTTTCGGTAAGCATTGGCGGGGTATGCGATGTGCAGCCCCTGACCGAAGCCATCCGTCAGGCGGACGTCCGGATGTACCGCAATAAAGAAAACGGATAACAAAAAGCGTTGCACAAAACACTGTGCAACGCTTTTTTGTTCTCTAGCGCATATTACTGGTGCGGTGCTCCATCAGGTAGGTAGCCTGCAGGTCTGCGATGTGCAGCTTGACCGCCAGCGGGTACTTGTCGTAGGCTTCCGAGATGGCAAAGCAGCCGCCCCGGGCAGCATCATCAAAGCCGCCCATGTGCCAGCGGATGGCAACTGCTTCTTCCACCTTCAGCTTCATGAACCGCTCGATGAGGAACACGCTCTTTTCGCCGTGACCGTAGGGAAACAGGTCGTCCACACTGTAAAAAGGCGCTTTCTCCCACTGTCCGGTGGCTTCATTCTTCACGTTGCGGGTGCCCAGCTTGTAGTAGTTGGCCTTGCACAGATCGTGCAGCAGGGCACAGATGGCGTAGCTCTCCTCGCTTTCACCCTCGGTAAAAAAGCTGTCGTGCAGCGCATGGTAGACGTTCAGGCTGTGCATACACAGCCCGCCTTCACAGGCTCCGTGGAAGCGGGTGGACGCCGGTGCGGTAAAAAAATCCGTCTTTTTGTCCAGCCAGTCCAGCAGCTTTTCGCTGCCCGGACGGGTGACGTGCTGCTGCCAGATGTCCAGAAACTCTGCGCGGTCGCCCCCGCTCACAGCTCCATATCCTCCAGAATGCCCTTGAGGATGGCCAGCTCGTCGTGGCTCAGGGAGATGCCCTTGCCCATGCGGGTGCCGTCCGGGGACCAGTCGCGGATGTCGTACTTGGGCTCGCCGTCGTTCCAGCTGATAAGGTTCAGCTGGCGCTCCCAGCCGCGGGGGCGCTGGCTCAGCACGGCTACACGCTGGACAACTTCGTATTTGATCTCTGCCATATTGCAAAACCTGCCTTTATGTTTGTATGCTACCATAATAAGGGAAGTGCGGCGAGATTTCAACAGGTAAACTGAAATATTTTAAAAAATTTTTGTTGCGCTCAGCCGTAAGGGGCGTCCTCGCGCCATTCCACCAGCTCCAAAACGGCGGCGGTGTCCTCGTCCGGGGCAGGGTGGCGGCTGTGCAGCTTCTGCTTTGTGCTGAACAGCCCGGGCGCGTAGTGCGCCATCACGCTGGTCTGCACGTCCCCGGCCAGAAAGGCGGCGGCGTTTTTCTGGCGGCAGGCCATGGGGGTGCCGTCAGTCATGGGAACGCCGGGCTTTTCCGGCTGCGGCAGTTCCGGCGGGGGCAGCTGGGTGCCGGGTGTGTCCGGCGCAGCCGGGGGCTGCAGGGGCATACTGCCCAGCGGCGGGGCATTGCGGGTGCTGTTTGCCTGCGGGGCGGCAGCGGTGCCGGGCTGGTTTTCCAGTTCGTGTCGGATGAAGGGCTCCAGAGAGTTCATCAAAATCACCTCCGCCCCTAGTGTGCCCCGCCAGAAGCGTTTTACACCCGCAGCTCTACGGTGGAGCCGCCGGTGCGGGCTTTGTGCACCACCACCTGCCGGTCGATGCGGTCCTTGAGCGCCCCCACATGGGAGATGATGCCCACCAGCCGGTCGCCCTCGGTCAGACCGGAGAGCACCCGGATGGCAAGCTCCAGCGATTCCTCGTCCAGCGAGCCGAAGCCCTCATCGAGGAACAGGGTGTCCAGCCGGATGCCCCCGGCACTGCTCTGTACCTCGTCCGAAAGGCCAAGCGCCAGCGCCAGCGAAGCCTTGAAGCTCTCGCCGCCGGAAAGGGTCTTTACGCTGCGGCGGGTGCCGTTGTAGTGGTCGATAACGCCAAGGTCCAGCCCGGACTGGCTGCGCTGGTTCTCTGCACCGATGCGCTCCAGCTCGTACTGCCCGGCGGTCATCTGCATCAGCCGGGTGTTGGCGTAGCGCAGAATGCGGTCCAGATAGTTCATCTGGATGTAGGCTTCCAGTTTGATCTTCTGCTTGCTGGTCAAAGTGCCGCCCGCTGTGGCAGCCAGCGCGCTGACCCACTGCCACCGGCTTTCCAGCGTCTGCCGCGCTTCGGCGGCAGCGCGGTACTGCGCCGCCGTTTTGCGGTTGGGCAGCAATTGTGCCGAAAGCTGCTTTTCCCGGCTGCGCAAAGTCTCCCGCGCGGCGGTCAGTTCGGTCTGCTGTGCGGTAAGCTCCTCGGCGCTGCGGGCGGGCAGCTCCTTTTGGGCGGCGGTCTGCTGTGCGGTCAGTGCATCCACGGCGGCTTCGGCGGCGGCAACGGTCTGCTCGGCCTGCTTCAGGCGGCGCTGTGCCGTGTCCATGCCGGTGCGCAGGGCACTGCGGTCGGCTTCCAGCTTGTCCAGTGCCGCCTGCGCGTCCGCGCGCCGGGGGTAGGGCAGGGCAGCGCGCCGCTCTGCGATCTGCCCTTCCAACGCGTCTGCGCTGGCATTCTGGGCGGCGGCGCTGCGGTCAGCTTCGGCAGCGGCCTGTTCCAGCGCCGGGCGCTGGCGGGTCTTGTTTTGCCGGTCAGCTTCCAGCTGTGCCTTGCGGCGGCAGTCAGCTTCGGCCTGTCGGCACTGTGCGGCGCAGTCTGCCTGTGCCGTCTGCAAAGCGGCGGTTTCCTCGGCCAGAACGTTGGTCATCAGGGCAAAGGTGAGGGGCACCGTGCCCTCCGGGGCGGTAAAGCGCTCCGGCAGCAGGGTCTCGGCGTCCCGCCGGAGAGAGATTTTTGCTTCGTTGGCAGCGGCAAGGGCGCTCTGGGCGGCAGCGCTGGCAGTCTGTGCCTGCCGGTCAGCCGCGGCAGCAGCCTGCCGTGCAGCTTCCACCTGCGCCTGCGTGGGCGCGGTATGGGGCAGCAGGGCGCGGGCAGGGTGATGGGTACTGCCGCACACCGGGCAGGGTGCGCCCTCGGTCAGGCTCTCGGCCAGCAGTCCGGCCTGTGCGTCCAAGAATGCCCGTTCCAGTGTATTCTGCCGGGCACGGGCTTCGTCCTGTGCGGCGGCAGCGGCGCGGTAGCTCTCCTGCGCCTTGTGGGCGCATTTGGCCTGATGCTGGCATTCCGCAAGGCGCTGTTCCAGCTTTGCCAGCGCTTCGCCGCGCTGTGCCAGCTGGGTGCTGCGGGTTTGCAGCGCCAGCAGCCGGGTGTCCGCGTCTGCCAGTGCGGAAAGTTCGGTCTCAGCGGCGGCAAGGGCAGCGTTCAGGCTGTCCAGCTGGGTGCGCCGCTTTTGTGCCTGTGCCGCTGCCAGCCGGGCGGCGTCCCGCGCTTCGGTCTGCTGGCGGCAGAGGGCGTCCAGCGCGTCATAGGCCGCAAGGGCGCTCTGTGCCTGCGTCACCTGCGCGGTGAGGGCATCCAGCTGCGCAGCGTCCCCGGCGTGGCGGTCGGCTTCGGCGCGGGCGGCGTCCAGTGCGGGCCTTGCGGCGGCAAGCTCTGCCTGCCGGGCGGTCAGCTGCTGCGCCAGCCGCTGTGCCTGTGCGGCTGCACCCAGCTGCTGCTGTACTTTGTCCAGCTGGGCTTCGGTGGTTTGCAGGGCGGTGCCGGCTTCTTCCAGCGCCGCCGCCTGCCGTGCGGTCAGGGCGTCCAGCAAAGTAAGCGCCGTTTCCGGCACGGTCTGGGCGCACAAGGCACGCAGCGCCTCGGCGTCTGGGTCCTCCGGGCTGAATTGCAGCCCGCCCAGCAGGCTGTCCAGCTTGGCGTTCTGAGCGGTGCGCTGCTGGTTCAGCGCGGCGGCTTCTGCCTGCAAACGCTCCTGCAGTTGGGCATAGCGCTGGGTGCGGAACAGCTTGCGGAAGATGCGGCTGCGCTCCTCCGTAGAAGCGTTGAGCAGCTTTGTGAACTGCCCCTGCGCAATGAGCACGATCTGGGAAAACTGGTTGTAGTCCAGCCCGATGATCTCCTGCACGGCGGCGGTCACGTCCTTTGCCTTGGTCACCGGCGGGCGGTCGTCCGGGTAGGTCAGGGTGGCATCCGCCTTTTCGGTGGTCATGCCCTCGCCCCGGGCCTTGGGGCGCTGGTACTCCGGGTTGCGGCGCACCATGTAGCGCACGCCGTGCACCTCAAATTCCAGCTCTACAAAGGTGGGGGTCTTGTCATCCACGTGCTTGCAGCGCAGCATGGAGCCCTCCCGGATGCCGCTGCTGGAATGATCGTACAGCGCATAGGTGATGGCGTCAAAAATAGTAGTTTTGCCCGCACCGGTGTCGCCGGTAATGAGATACAGCCCGCCTTTGCCCAGCTTTTCAAGGTCAAGGGTAGTCTCGGCGGCATAGGGGCCAAAGGCCGAAAGGGTCAGTCGCAGCGGTCTCATACAGTGTCGCCCTCCTTCCAGATCTCCTCGATCAGCGCTTGGCAGAACGCCGTCTGCTCGGCGGTCAGGGGCTGGTTATTCTGCAGCTGGTAGAAGGCTGCCAGATGCTCCAGCGGGGAGATGCTCTCGGTGCGCTCCGGGGCGCAGATCTCCTGCTGCTGGCGGGTGCGCTGGTTATCGTAGTCCAGCTGCATCAGGTTGGGGTAGATGACTCGCAGCCGCGCCAGCGCATCCGGTACGTCCTGCTCGTCGGTCAGGGTGATGTGCAGGTAATCGTCCACGGCGGTGCCCTCGTAGCGGCTGCGGTCGGTCAGTTCCATGTAGCTGCCCCGCAGCCCGCGCAGGTCGTGCCGGGGGGTCAGGGGCGCGGTGGTGATGTGCACCTCGCCCTTTGCACCCAGCTCCACAAAGGTGGCGCTTTTGTGCTGCCCCGCCTCCGAGAAGGAATATTTCAGCGGGGTGCCGCAGTAGCGCAAAGTCTCTCGCCCTACCTTCTGCGGGCTGTGCAGATGCCCCAGTGCCACATAATCAAAGGCATCGAACAGGGCGGCGTCCACGCTGTCCACCCCGCCCACCGAGGGTTCTTCGCTCTCGCAGGCGGCAGCACCCGCCACAAACTGATGCGCTACCAGCACGCTTCGGTGGCCGGGGTCGGGGACACAGTACCGCAGCACGCAGGCAAGGGCATCATTGTAGCTTTCAATAGGCTCGTCCGGCCAGACGTGCCGCACCATAGCGGGCTTCAAAAAGGACAGTAAGTACACATCCACCGTGCCGTGGGCATCCTGCAGGGGGATGGGCTGCGGTGCGCCGGTGAACACCGGGCTGACGTAGACCCGGCTGTCGGCCAGCAGGGCAGAGCCAAAGGCCACCCGGTCGGCAGAATCGTGGTTGCCGCTGATGGCGAACACCGGCAGCTTCCGCGCCGCCAGCTGGGTTAAAAACCAGTCCAGCAGCCGCACCGCTTCGGCAGGGGGAACGGGCTTGTCGTAAAGGTCGCCTGCCAGCAGCACGCCGTCCACAGGGGTCTCATCCAGCAGGGCTAGAATTTGTTCCAGAATATACCGCTGATCCTCCAGCATGGAAAACTCGCACACCCGCTTGCCCAGATGCAGGTCGGACAAATGCAGAAAACGCAAACAGGAACACCGCCTTTCAAAAAACGCTTTGCCCTATTATAACGCAGCCGCCGCTGCGGGCGCAACCAAGGAGAACAGAAAAAGCACCTGCAATGTCTGGAAACAATGCAGGTGCTCTTGCCTTTAGCGGGCTCGCCCTCTCCGTCTGCTCACTGCGTTCGCATCCACACTCCCCCTTTTGTCGCTGCGCGACATCTTCCCCCGGCGCGGGGGAAGTCTTTCCTCAAAGGGAGAGGCCTTGGCAAAGAGATGAATTTTGCGTGGATTGCCAAGGGCTCCCACTTTGGGGGAGCTGGCATCGCGTAGCGATGACTGAGAGGGCGAGGACGCTGACCTTGCGTAGTACCCTTTGCAAGCAATCAGAACATCTTTTCCCAAGTGGCGTAGCCCACGCTGCCGTCTGCCGTCAGACCGTTGCGCCGCTGGAACCGCTGTACGGCGGCAGCGGTGGCTGCACCGTATTTGCCGTCATCCTTCAGCCGCTCGCCCAGAGAATTAAGTTTTTGCTGCACCAGCCGCACTGTGCCGCCGGAGCAGCCGGTGTGCAGCACGATGCCGGGATAGGGAACCTTCAGCCCGTGCTTTGCGGTGTAGCGGGTGTAGAGCACGTTCCATGTGTTCTGCCCCACCTTGCCGTCCATGTTCATCTTGTTTTTCAGCTGGAACTCCTGTACGGCACGCTGGGTGCTTGCGCCGAATTTGCCGTCCGCCTTCAGCGCATCGTACCATGTGCACGCATCGCGCACGCCGTTGAGCCACGTCTGTACAAGTGCCACGTCCGGCCCAGAGGAGCCGCGCTGGAGCAGGGAATAATAACCGGGAATCGCCATAGAGGGATCCCTCCTTTCCCTCCATGCTATGCTCCGGCGGGGTGCGGCGTCACCCCGCCAGCAGCACCGTCTGCCGCCGGGCGGTCAGCCGGTGCGCCCAGTCCACCAGCCGGAACCGCAGGATGTACTGCCCGCAGACAAGGTCGTTTTCCGCAGGCAGAGCGTAGCCGCCCTGCGCAAAGCTGCACAGCCCCGGGTACAGCACACACCACCAGTTGCGCCCGCCGCCGCTGCCGATGTCGATGCGCACCGCATCGTACCGCCCGGCGGGCAGCTGACCGGTGGGGTAGCGCCGGGCGGGGAAGTACATATTCACAAGGGACACCCGCACCGGGGCACGGATGCCCTGTGCGGTCAGCGCCCGCTGCGCCGCCAGCTGAAACTGCAAAAGCCGCCCCGCCGCCCACGCCCGCGCCTCCGGTGCACTTTGCGCCGGGCACTGCTGCATCACGGAAAGCACCGCGTCCCGCACCCGGAGTTTGGCGCTCTGGTCAGCCACGGCATCGCTGGCTGCCCGGATGTGCAGCCGCAGGGTGTCGGCGCACAGCGCTGCCCCGGCATCCAGCTGGGTGCGCCCCCAGTACAGCCCCTGCAAAGCGCCGCACAGCGCAAAGCCCGCCAGCAAGCTGGCGCACAGCAGCCGCATCTGCCGGACGGAAAGCGGCTGTAAGAAAAAACGAACCATAAAAAACAGACCCCTCTTCTGGAAATGATAACCAGAGGATGGGTCTGTTGCAGCGGGGTTATACGATTTTTTTTTAGTTCTTCAACGACTGCATGGGAGCGGGCAGGCGGCCGCCGCGGTTGATGAACACCGAGGGATCGTGGCTATTCACCGGCATGATGGGACCGTAGCCCAGCAAACCGCCGAAGTCCAGCACCTCACCGGCCTTGCGGCCGATGGCGGGGATAACGCGCACGGCGGTGGTCTTGCTGTTCACCATGCCGATTGCGGCTTCGTCCGCAATCAGGGCGCTGATGACGGCAGGGGTGGTGTCGCCGGGGATGATGACCATGTCGATGCCCACAGAGCAAACGGCGGTCATGGCTTCCAGCTTTTCAATGGTCAGGCAGCCGATCTCGGCAGCGTGGATCATACCGGCATCCTCGCTGACCGGGATAAAGGCACCGGACAGGCCGCCAACGTGGTTGGAGGCCATCACGCCGCCCTTCTTCACAGCATCGTTCAGCAGGGCAAGGCAGGCGGTGGTGCCGCAGCAGCCGCAGGTCTCCAGACCCATCTCCTCCAGAATGTTGGCCACGCTGTCGCCGATGGCGGGAGTGGGAGCCAGAGAAAGGTCGATGATACCGGCGGGCACGCCCAGTGCCTTGGAGGCAAGGTTTGCCACCAGCTGGCCTACGCGGGTGATCTTGAAGGCGGTGCGCTTGACCAGCTCTGCCACCTCGTCAATGGGGGCGTCCTTGGGCAGGCGTGCCAGCGCGGCGCGCACAGCGCCCGGGCCGGAAACACCTACATGGATCTCGCAGTCCGGCTCGCCGGGGCCGTGGAAAGCACCGGCCATGAAGGGGTTATCCTCCGGGGCGTTGCAGAACACCACCAGCTTGGCAGCGCCGATGCACTGACGGTCGGCGGTCAGCTCGCTGGCCTTCTTCACGGCTTCACCCATCAGCTTGATGGCGTCCATATTCAGACCGGCCTTGGTGGCGCCGATGTTCACCGAGCTGCACACGATGTCGGTCTCGGCCAGTGCGCGGGGGATGGACTCGATCAGGCGGCGGTCACCGGCAGAAAAGCCCTTGTGCACCAGTGCGCTGTAGCCGCCCACAAAGTTGACGCCCACCTTTTTGCCGGCGGCGTCCAGCGTTTTTGCAAAGTCCACGGGGTCAGCATCCGGGCAGGCACCCAGCAGCATGGCAATAGGGGTGACGCTGATGCGCTTGTTGATGATGGGGATACCGTACTCGGCGCTGATGTGCTCCACGGTGGAGACAAGGTTCGCAGCCTTGGTGGTGATCTTGTTATAGATATTCTCGCAGGCCTTTTTGGGGTCCGGGTCGATGCAGTCCAGCAGGCTGATGCCCATGGTCACGGTGCGCACGTCCAGATTGTCCTGCGTGAACATCTCGATGGTCTCCAGGATATCCCCGGTGTTAAACATACTCATAGCGGTTGCGGGCTCCTTTCCGGCTCAGATGGTGTGCATGGCGTCAAAAACTTCCTGACGGGTCACGTTGATCTGCATCCCCATCTCGGCGGCAAGCGCATCGGTGCGCTTGTGCAGCTGGTCGTGGTCAACATTGCAGTTGGAAAGGTCCACCAGCATGATCATGGCAAACATCCCCTGCAGGATGCTCTGGGTCACATCCTCGATATTGATGTTCAACTCGGTGCACAGACCGGCCACCTTTGCGACAACGCCCACGGTATCGTGTCCAATGACGGTAATGAAAGCTTTCATGGTTTCCACCCTCGTTTTCCTTATAGTGATTGGTGCCGCCAAAGACCCGGCACACGCTTACCCTTCCAGTATAGCAGATTTAGCAAATTTTGAACACACTTTTTGTAAAAAAGAGCAGAATACAGGGGTAAAAGACATTCTATATAAAAATCAAGTGCAATCTGCCGGGGCTTGTGCTATACTTATACTTATAGCAGTTTGCGTTTTTAATGCCCATGCAACAACCGCAAACTGCATATCGCAAATATGCCGCTTTGATAGACGCTGTTTTGAAGATTGCGATAATTTCCCGCGGATTTCCGTGTAGAGGGTTGATAAGGAGTATATGACAATGGAACAGCTTTTGAAGATTCTGGAAAACAACGCCCGGCTGCCCGTGGAGGACATTGCCACCATGCTGAACAAATCCCCCGCCGAGGTGGCGGCGATGATGGACCTTGCCCGGGCACAGGGCATCATCAAGGGCTACAAGACCCTTGTGGACTGGGAAAAGGCCAAGGTGAACCGCGTGGAGGCGGTCATCGAGCTGAACGTCAGCCCCAAAAAGAGCCGCGGCTTTGACGAGATCGCTGCCACCATCGCCGCCTTTGACGAGGTGGAGAGCGTGCTGCTAATGAGCGGCGGGTACGACCTGCAGCTGGTGATCAAGGGTCAGACCTTCCAGGAGATCGCCCTGTTTGTGGCAAAGCGGCTGTCTCCGCTGGACGATGTGCTGTCCACCGCCACCCATTTTGTGCTGCGCACCTACAAAAAAGAGGGGCGGCTGTATCAGGATGAAGAAATTGATGAAAGAGAGTGCACGGTGCTGTGATGGATTATGATAAACTGATCGCGCCTGCCGCCAAGGCCATGCGCCCCTCCGGCATCCGCAAATTTTTCGATCTGGCCGCCGAAATGCCCGAGTGCATCAGCCTTGGCGTGGGCGAGCCGGACTTCAAGACCCCATGGGCTGTGCGCGAAGCCGGCATCGACAGCCTTGAGCACGGCCGCACCCGCTATACCTCCAACGCCGGCTTAAAAGAGCTGCGCGCCGAGATCAGCCGGTATCTGGAGCGGCGCATGGGTCTGCGCTACGACCCCATGCGGCAGATCTTAGTGACCGTGGGCGGCAGCGAAGCCATTGATATGTGCATCCGCACGCTGGTCAAGCCCGGGGACGAGGTGATCATCCCGGAGCCCTGCTTTGTGTGCTACGAGCCCATTACCACCCTGTCCGGCGGCGTGCCGGTGCACGTTGCCTGCCGTCAGGAGGACGAGTTCCGTCTGCGTGCCGATGCGCTGAAGGCTGCCATCACCCCCAAGACCAAGCTGGTCATCATGCCCTTCCCCAACAACCCCACCGGTGCGGTGATGGAGCGGGAGGATCTGGAAGCGGTGGCCGAGGTGCTGCGCGGCACCGATATCATGGTGCTGTCCGACGAGATCTACGCCGAGCTGAACTACGGCCTGCGGCCGCACGTTTCCATTGCCACCCTGCCTGGCATGGCAGAGCGCACCATCGTGGTGAACGGCTTTTCCAAGAGCTACGCCATGACCGGCTGGCGGCTGGGCTACGCCTGCGGCCCGGAGGCGGTCATTAAAATCATGACCAAGATCCACCAGAGCGCCATCATGAGCGCTCCCACCACCAGCCAGTACGCCGCCATCACCGCCCTGAAAGAGTGTGACGGCGAGATCGACCGGATGCGGGACGAGTACAATATGCGCCGCCGCTTGGTGGTGCGCAGTTTCAACGACATGGGCTTGACCTGCTTTGAGCCCCGGGGCGCATTCTACGCCTTCCCCTGCATCAAGAGCACCGGCATGAGCAGTCAGGAGTTCTGCACAAAGCTTTTGGAGCAAAAGCACGTTGCCATCATCCCCGGCGATGCCTTTGGCGCTTCCGGTGAGGGCTACTGCCGCGTTTCCTACGCGTACAGCGTGGAGCACTTGACCGAAGCGCTGAAGCGCATCCGGGAATTTCTGGTGGAAAACAACATTTACCACGGCAACTGAGGAGGAACACAGATGGAACGGCGAGAGCGGAGAAATGCAGTGACGGTGCTGGCCCCGGCCAAGCTCAATCTGGCACTGGACGTGGTAGGGCTGCTGCCAAACGGCTACCATGCGCTGGACATGACCATGCAGACCATCACTCTATACGAGCGTGTAGTGCTGCGCCGCAGCGCCGGGCTCAGCCTGCAGCTGCCGGGCAGCCCTGTGCAGCCCAACGATAAAAACACCGCCATCAAGGCAGCGCTGGCGTTTTTTCACTACACCGGGCTGCTGGCGGGGGTGGATATCATCATCCACAAAAACACCCCGGTGCGGGCTGGTATGGCCGGCGGCAGCGCGGACGCCGCCGCCGTGCTGGTGGGACTGAACGCCTTGTACGGCGCAAAGCTTTCCATGAGCGAGCTGTGTGCGCTGGGCGCGGGCATTGGTGCGGACGTGCCCTTTGCCCTGATGGGCGGCACCTGCCGGGTGCAGGGTGTGGGCGATGTGATCAAGGCGCTGCCGCCCGTGCCGGACTGCTGGTTCACGGTGGTGATGCCGGACTACGGCGTGTCCACCCCGGAGGCCTTTGCCGCCTACGATACCGTGGGCAGCAGCACCCACCCGGGCTGTGAAGCGCAGGAAGCAGCCATCCGCGCCGGAGATCTGGACGCCGTATGTGCTGCCGCCGGCAATGCGCTGGAAGAGTGCAGCGGCGCAAAGGATAACGAAGCGATCAAGGCCCTGCTCCGGGCGCACGGCGCTGTCACCGCGCTGATGACCGGCAGCGGCGCGGCAGTGTTCGGCGTGTTCCGGGACGAAGCTGCCGCCAGAGCCGCCGCAGCGGCAGCAAAGCGGCAGTGGCCGCAGGTCTACGTTGCCAAGCCCGACCGCGGCGGTGCCCGGGTGATCCGCTAAAAAAGTATAAACCTCCTTCCCGCAGGGCATACTGAACCCAAAGGAAGGAGGTCTTTTTAGTGCAGACCTTTTACAAAATCTGCCTGCTGCTGCTCATCGTGGGCGGTGTGAACTGGGGGCTTGTGGGCTTGTTCCAGTTCGACCTTGTGGGCTGGCTGCTGGGCGGCAGCACCTCGGTGTGGTCCCGCATCGTGTTTGCGCTGGTGGGCTTGGCTGCCCTTGGTGCCATCCCGGAGATGTTCAGCGAGGAACCGGAGGAAGAATAACAAAACGGCTGCTGCACTTTTGCGTGCGGCAGCCGTTTTGTGCATTGCAGCGCTTCCGGTAAAAAAGCAGGTCTGGAAAATCCTTGGATTTTCCAGACCTGAAAATAAAAAACGTTTTCTGCGTGGATTACTTGTCGTTATCCACATCATCCCAGCCGATAAGGTCGGGCAGGGTCAGCGTTTCGTCCGAGCAGTGATGGCTTGTGCGGCGCTGGTCGGCGGCCTTGGTGTGCACCACCTCGCGAGCGAGCTCCCGGATGGCAACGCAGTCCTCCGGCAGGTCGGTCTGGCTGCGGCCGGAGTGGGTGAATAAAATTTTTCCCTCATGCCCTACGATCAGGGTCATGGGCAGGATCTGCGGGGCATTGCGGTCGTAATGATAGCCGGCATCCCGGGCGCTTTTGTAGATGCGCTGGGCAGAAAAGCTCCAGCTTAAAAGCCCGCGTGCCTGCTCCACCCCCAGATAGCTGTACAGCACACCCGGCGCATCGCAGATGATGGGAAAGGGAAACTCCTTCCCCTGTGTAGCCTCGGCCACCGCGCGGGGCGCTGAGCGCACCACACACGCCAGCCGCACACCCCGCAGCCGCGGCAGGGTCTTTAAGTAGCGGGTCAGGTATTCCCGGGTGACCGGGTGGTCGAACCCGGGCAGAAAGATCATGCACAGGGGCTCGGTGCCCGCACACAGGGCGTAAAAATCGTTGCCCGGGGTGGTGGGGGTGTCAAAGGTGAACCGGGGAATGGAAGTACCAACCAGATGCTCAGAACTCATGCCGCAATTGCACATCCTTTCAAGTGGTGATAAAAAAATCCACAGCCGTGCCCTGTGTTTGCAGGGGCACAAGCGGTGGATTGGATTACTATAAAGATCCCGCCCGGTCGTCTGCGGTCAATCAAACCTACCCTTACGGACAGGTGGGTGCCCTGTCTCCGGAATCACGCTTCCTCATCGAGCCTCCATGGTCGACCCATGGCGGGGAGGTCTGCAATCCACCGGAGAACTCCGGGCTCCCGTTGAATGATTAGTAGGATCATACAAACCGCAACAAATCGAGCCGGGCAGGAAGTCTTGCACGGGTCAATCCGTCAAAGGACTTACTCGATATCGTAGTCCTCGCTCAGACGCTGCTCGAACAGCTTGCTGACTTCCATCAGCACCTCGTCATCCTCTACAACGTCCAGATATTCGCCTTCATCGTCCTCCCCGACACTCAGAATCACCAGCTGGGCGTCCTCGTTCAGGTCCTCTTCGTTTTCGGCGTATTCCACAACAGCCAGATAATGCACACCCTTGTGGTCCAGCGCGTCGATCACCTCAAAGGTGACCTCGTTGCCGTCCTCGTCCTCAAGGGTCATCAGGTCAGGCTGATATTCTTCCTCAGTATTAGGGTTCTTGATCTCGTCAGACATAATACGCTCCTGTATTGCTTTATCACAAAAAGCAGTTGATGCTGCGGGCTGCACCCCGCTTGGTCTGCTTATAGTGTAGCGTGTTTTGTGCAGTTCGTCAAGATGCTTTTTCGCACAGAAATCATTGGATAAATTTTCACGCATTTTCCTCTCGCACTGCCGCGCAGAATATGGTATACTACTGGTTGAATCTTTTGCGCTGCACCGTGCAGCGTGCAGTACAGTATATGGAACAGGGAGCGGGAATATGTTGAAAAAATTCGGGGCAGTCTGTCTTGCGGCGGTGCTGCTGCTTACCGGCTGCACGCTGCGGCCGCAGGAAAACGGCAGCAAAGTCCAGAGCATCAGCCGCCCGGCGGTGGAATCCGCCGAGCTGCAGTTCACCCACCCGGCAGCAGGGGACACGGTTGCGGTGTTCGATACCTCGGCGGGTGTTTTCCGGGCGGTGCTCTTCCCGGAAAAGGCTCCGCAGGCCTGCGATAACTTTATCGGCCTTGTGCAGCAGGGCTACTACAACGGCCTTACCGTAAGCCGGGTGGAGAATCAGTTCGTGGTGGAAGCCGGGCAGGGCGCAGACGGCAAGGGCTCTACCATCTGGAAGGGCAGCCGCTACCCGGTGGAGACATCGGACAGCCTGCACCACTACGCCGGGGCGCTGTGCATGGGCGTGGACGTCTCCGGCGAGTGCGCCAGCGTGTTCTACGTGGTGGAATCGCTGCCGGGAGAGCAGTCGGTAACGCAGGAACTGGTGGATCAGATGAATGCTGCCGGTTACCGCGCCGAGGTGGTATCCGCTTACCAGACGGCGGGCGGTGCACCTTATCTGGACTACACCGATACCGTGTTCGGGCAGGTGTACGAGGGCATGGATATCGTGGACACCATCGCCCAGACCGCCGTGGACGAAAACCAGAAGCCCACCGCCGATATCACCATCAACAGCGTGAGCATCGAGACCTATCAGGGATAAATAGTAAAGTCAAAAAATGATGCCTGTGCGTGAGCACAGGCATCATTTTTATATCTCCCCGGGGTGCTCCTTGCGCCATGCAAGGTAGTCCTCTAAAATCACTGTGGCACTGACCGAATCCAGAATCTCCTTGCGGCGGCTGCCGTAGGTGCCGCTTTCGTCCAGAAGGTCGGCGGCGGCGCAGGTGGTCTGGCGCTCGTCCCACATCCGCACCGGCAGGCCGCTCCAAAGCTCTACGGTCTTTGCCAGCTTGCGGCTCTTGGCGGCGCGTTCGCCCTCGGTGCCGTCCATATTCAGCGGCAGACCGATCAAAATCATTTCGGCTTCAATCTCCTTTGCCACCTCGCATACCCGGGCGGCTACCTTGTTGCGGGCTTTTAAAGTGATCTGGGGCGTGATGGCGGTGGTAAGAAATTCGGTGCGGTCGCAGGTGGCAAGGCCGGTGCGGCTGTCCCCGTAGTCAACGGCTAAAATCTTCATACAAAGTCCCTTTCCGGTGTGCAGAATGTTTTTTTCAGTGTACCACAGCGGCGGCGGGATTGCAAAGAAAAGCTGTGGTTTTATCACCGGTTTCGTGTTACAATAAAGGCAAAAATCAACGAGCGGGAGGAAACCGAAATGCTGAAACTGGTTCTGGGCGCTTCCGGCAGCGGCAAAACCACCCTGCTGTATGCCCGCATCCGTGCCCGCGCCGAGGCGGGAAGGCGCAGCATCCTGCTGGTGCCGGAGCAGTTTACTTCCAGCACCGAAGCGCGCATCTACCGGGAGCTGGGAGATGCCCTTTCCGGCATGGTGGAAAGCTATTCCTTTACCAGTCTGGCCGAGCATATCCTTGCGGCTCTTGGCGGCGCGGCGGTGCAGACCCTGACCGATGCCGGGCGGGCGGTGTTGGTGCGCCGTGCGCTGGAGGAATTGCAGGATAACGTGCACTACTACTACCGCCACCGGCGCAGCGCGGCCTTTTGCCAGATGGCTGCCGAGACCATAGACGAGCTGAAAAGCGCCGGGCTTTCCGGGCAGCAATTGCAGGAGCTTGCCCGGGACTGCGGCTCCGAGAGCGCAAAGCTGGGCGAGCTGGCACTCATCTTTCAGGGCTACGAAAGCCTGCTGGCGGGCACCGGCATGGATCCCGCCGACCGTCTGGAACTGGCGGCAGACCGTCTGGAAGCTGCGCTTGCCCGGGATGAGCTGCCGGACTTTTTGCGCGAGCGCGAGGTGTTCATTGACGAGTTCGACACCTTCAACGCGCCCAAAAAGCGGCTGATGGGCGCCATGCTGGCTGCACTGCCCGCCGTGACGGTGGCGCTGTGTGAGGACGGCGCACCCATGCAGCCCGGAGATCTGGAACTGTTCTCCGGCGCAAAGCAGGTGGCGGCGCAGCTGCGCCAGCTGGCGCGTAAAAACGGCGCACAGGTGGCAGCGCCGGAGCTGCTGCGGCGTGACCTGCGCCACAAAGACGCCCCGGGCCTTGCCGCCTTGACTGAGCTGCTGGAGACCGGCGGCTGCACCCCGCCGGAAAGCGCCCCGGAGCTGCGGCTGTTTGCCGCCGCCAGCCGGGAGGAGGAAGCCCGCTGCGCTGCTGCCGCCATCCGCCGCCTGATGCGGCAGGGCGTGCGCTGCGGAAAGATCGCGGTGGTCTGCCGCGATATCAGTATGTACCGGGCTGCGGTGCGGTACGAGTTCCGCATGGCAGAGATCCCTCTGTACTGCGACGAACCCACCACCCCGGAGTTCAGCGCACCCGCCACGGCGGTGCGGGCGCTGCTGGCACTGCTGCGGGGCGCGGACATGACCGAGCAGCTGACCGTACTGGCCAAGACCGGCCTGTGCGACCTGACCGAGCCGGAAGTCTGTGCGCTGGAAAACTACGCCTACACGTGGTCGCCCAATGCTGCGGCGTGGCGGGCAGAATTTACCAAAAGCCCCCGTGGCTTCGGCGATGCCGAGCTGACCGAGGAAGATACGCTGAACCTGACCCGTGCCGAGAACGCCCGCAAAAAGCTGGTGACGGCGGTGGATACTTTGCGCGGCAAGGTGCGCAGTGCCAACGCCGAGCAGATCAGCCGGGCGCTGTATTTCTGCCTGAAGGAGCTGGGCGCAGAGGGGCAGCAGGCTGCGCAGGTGGAGGATATCCGCACCGCCCGGGGCATCCCGGCGGCAGAGGAAGCCGCCCGCGAGTGGAACGTGGTGATGCAGCTGCTGGACGAGATGGCGCGGCTGCTGGGCAGTCAGGGCATCGCCGTGCCGGAGTACGAGGATCTTTTCAGCCTGCTGCTGCGCTCCTCCGACCTTGGGCACATCCCGCAGACCTTGGACGCAGTGGTGCTGGCAAGCGCCGGCAAAATGCGTCTGGATGCACCGGACTATGTGTTCGTGCTGGGGCTTGCGGAGGGGGAATTTCCCTCTACTCCCGCAGAAAGCGGCCTGCTGACCCATGCCGACCGCGATCTGCTGATGGCAAAACAGATCGACCTGCCGGACTGCTTTGAGAACCGGGTGGTGCGTGAGCAGGTCTGTTTTTACAAAGCCCTCACCGCCCCGGCAAAGGGGCTGTGGATGAGCTGGCCGAAAGGACAGGGGCAGACCCTGTGCGCTGCGCTGGAACCCATCGTGGAGGCATTGCAGCCCGCCGCGCCGCAGCTGGAACTCATCGACCTTGCCGCCACTCCCGCAGACGGTCTGGACGTGCTGGGCGGCGGCTGGCCGATGACCGAACTGGAACGCGCCAGCCTGACCGAGGCGCTGCGCAGCCCCGGCGAAGGGGTGCAGGCACCCCGGGGACTGGCACTGCTGCAGCGCATGGAGGAGGATCCGCCCCGGCAGGTGCAGGATCTGCCCACGCTGGAAATGCTGCTGGGCAGGCGGCTGCACATCTCGCCCAGCCAGCTGGAAAAATACTATACCTGCCGCTACGGCTACTTTTTGCAGTATGTGCTGGGGCTCAAACCCCGCCGCCGTGCGGAGCTTTCGGCTGACCAGAGCGGCACCCTGATGCACTGGGTGCTGCAGATGGCGCTGGACCCCCACCCCGGGGCGGACAACCCCTGTGCCGGGCTGCGCCCCTTTTTGGAACTGGACGACGCCGCCATGGCTGACCTTGCCGCCGCGCTGGTGGATGAGTATGCGCGGCGCTATCTGCCGGAGGATACCGCACGCTTTGCCTATCTGCTCTCCCGGCTGAAAAAGAGCATGACCAGCCTGTTGTGCTATCTGCGGGACGAGCAGAACCAGTCCCAATTCAAGCCCGTGGCCTGTGAGCTGAAAATAGGCCGAGGTGAGGATGCCGTGCCCGGGCAGGTGTACCGCCTGTCAGATGGGCGCACGGTGCAGCTGGTGGGTACGGTGGACCGTGCGGACGAGTGGATCGAGGATGACGGCACCCGCTGGGTGCGGGTGGTGGACTACAAGACCGGCAGCAAAAAGCTGGACTTGAAGGAAGTCTACTGCGGGCTGGACTGCCAGATGTTGCTGTATCTGTTCAGCCTGACCCGGGATGCGGGCGGGCGCTTTACCGGCGCACAGCCGGCGGGCGTTTTGTATCTGCTGGCCGACCCCGCCCCCCAGACCCTGCCGCGCGGGCAGGCCGCCCGGGCAGTGGAGTACCAGCTGGACGGTCTTGTGCGGGACGAGCAGAAGATCTTTGACGCGATGGACGCGGACGAAACGGGCAAGTATCTGCCCTTTGGCTACCGCAACGGCGCACCCAGCCCCTACCAGAAGGAGAAACGAGCCGACAGTGCCAAGCTCAGCCGTATCCAGCTGCATCTGGACGACCTTGTTACCCAGATGGGCGAGCAGCTTTACGGCGGGCAGATCGACGCCGAGCCGCTGGTGGTGAGCAGCAGCAAAAGCCCCTGTACCTGGTGCGATTACAGCTTTATCTGCTGCCACGAGACCGGGGTGCACGAGCGTGCGCTGGAAGCCCCTGCAAAGCCCTTTGAACCCGAGGAAGAACCCGAAGAAGAGGAGGAACAGCCGTGAGCGGACCCAAATGGACCCCGGCGCAGCAGGCTGCCATTGCCGACCGGGGCGGTGCGCTGCTGGTAAGCGCAGCCGCAGGCAGCGGCAAGACCGCCGTGCTGACCGAGCGGGCGGTGCAATTGATCACCGACCCGGAGCACCCGGTAAACGCCGACCGGCTGCTCATCGTCACCTTTACCAACGCGGCGGCGGCAGAGCTGCGCGCCCGCATCGGGCAGGCGCTGCTGCACCGCAGCCAGCTGCAGCCCGGTAACGCCATGCTGCGCCGCCAGCGGATGCTGCTGCAGCGCGCGCCCATCTGCACCATTGATGCTTTTTGCCTGAACCTGCTGCACAAGCACTTTCAGGCGCTGGATATCCCGCCGGATTTTGCCCCGGCAGACCCCGGTACCGTGCAGCTGCTGCGGGGGGCGGCACTGGCTGAAACGCTGGAAAACGCCTACCGCGACCCGGATTTCTGCGCCTTTGCAGACCTGTACGGCAAGGGACGCACGGATAAACCCGCAGGCGATGCCATTTTGCAGATCTACGATTTTCTGCGGGCACTGCCGGACTACGACCGCAAGCTGGATGAGTTTCTTGCCCCTTACGAGCAGGAGAACGGCTTTGCTTCCACCTGCTGGCACGACCTGCTGCTGGCCGAAGCCGCCCGCTGCGCCAAGGCAGCGCGGGAACTGCTGACGGCAGCACTGGCCGACTGCCGGGCGGATTTTGCACAGGAGCAGGCAGCTGCTGAGGAAAAAAAGACCCCTTCTGCCCGGGCAAAGGCACAGGCCACGGTAGCGGAAAAATACGAGGAAGCCGGTACAAGGCTGGAAAAAGCCGCCGCCCTCTTTGCGCAGGCAGAGCAGCTGGCTGCTGCCGGGCAGTGGAATCCGCTGTACGACCTGCTCACCCCCTATGTGCTGGGCATGGAGGAAGCCCCCGGCCTGAAGGGCATGAAAAAGCGTCTGGGCGGCGACCACAAGGCGGAGATCAAGACCCGCTCGGACGAAGCCGCCGCCCTGTTCGAGCAGATGACCCAGCTCATCTGCTGTTCCGAAACCGAAGCCGAAACCGACCGGCAGATCACCCTGCCCCGGCTGCGGGCGCTGTTTGCCGCCGTGCGGGACTTCGATGCCCGGTTCACAGCCAGAAAAAGGGAGCGCAAGCTGCTGGAATTCAGCGATTTTGAGCACCTTGCCCTGCGGCTGCTGCGCACCCCGGAGGGCACGCCCACCCCCTTGTGTGAGAACATCCGTCAGGACTACGCCGCCGTGATGGTGGACGAATATCAGGACACGAACGCCTTGCAGGATGCCCTTTACCGCTGCCTTGCCGCCCCGGCGGGGGATAACCTTTTCCTTGTGGGCGACTTGAAGCAGAGCATCTACCGTTTCCGGCAGGCAGAGCCGGGCATCTTCCGGCAAAAGCTGGACAGCTGGCCGCTGCTGCCGGGCGCAAAAGCCCGTCCCCGCCCGCCGGAGGGCGCCCCGGGCACGGACGCTCTGCTGGCGCTGGATGCAAACTTCCGCTCCGCACCGCAGGTGGTGGCGGGCATCAATTATCTCTTTGAGCAGCTCATGACCCCGGAGCTGGGCGATACCGCCTACGGCAACGGGCAGCGTCTGGTCTGCGGTGCGCCCGGGGAATATCAGGGCAGCGTGGAGGTGCAGTTTCTGCCGGATGACGAAGCCGAAACGGATGCGGGCTGGATCGCCGAGCGCATCGAGCAGCTGGTTTCTGCCGGAGAGCCGGTGCGGGAGGGCAGCACCACCCGCCCGGTGCGGTACGAGGACTGCTGCGTGCTGCTGGCGGCGCGCACGGATTTCCCGGTGTATGTGGAGGCGCTGACTGCCCGGGGCATCCCGGTATACGCCGACGCCCGGGAGAACCTGATGCTTGCGCCCCACATCCGCCCCCTCATCGCCCTGCTCAAGGTCATCGACGACCCCTCGCAGGATATCTATCTGGCCGCCGCCATGCTGGGCCCCATGTTCGGCTTTACCGAGGACGACCTTGTGCGGCTGCGCGCCCGCAGCCGTCAGGTACAGGCCGAGCCGGACAAAAAGCCCGCCCGCATCAGCTTGTACGGCGCGCTGCTGCTGGCGCTGGAGGACCCGGCAGATGATCCCTTTACCGAGAAGGTGAAGGACTTCTACGCCCATCTCACCGCGCTGCGGCAGATGGCGCGCAGCGCTCCGGCAGAGCAGCTGCTGGAAGAAATTTTTGCCTCCACCGGCTATCTGGCGGCGCTGGGCGTACTGGAAAACGGTGCCCGCCGCCGGGAGGATGCCCGCCGCTTTGCCACCTTCTGCGCCACTTCCGGTGCAGGCGGTATCTCGGCGCTGGTGCGCGCTATTGATGCCGCCGCGCAGGCCGGCAGCACCGGACAGGACACCGTGCCCAGCGGGGTGCACCCGGGGTGCGTGTCCATCATGACCATCCACCGCTCCAAGGGCTTGCAGTTCCCGGTGGTGTTCGTGGGGGATACAGCCCGCAAGTTCAACGCTTCGGATATCCGTCAGCCGGTGCTGGTGCACCGCAGCTACGGTGCGGGGCTGCGGCTGCGGCCGGAAAACGGCGAGGGCGCTTACAAGACCGCCGCCTACACCGCGCTGGCTGCTGTCCATGCCAAGGAACTGCGCAGCGAGCAGATGCGCCTTTTGTATGTGGCGCTCACCCGCGCACAGGATAAGCTCATCCTCACTGTGCCCCTGAGCAGCGGTAAGACTGCAAAGCCCTTTGCCAAGGCGGCGGCTTTTCTGGCTGCCGGGGCGGGGGCTACGCTGCACCAGCAGGCCAACAGCTTTGCCGACTGGCTGCGGGCGGCGCTGCTGGTGCACCCGGACGGCGGGGTGCTGCGGCAGCTTTCCGGCAACCGGGAGCTGCTTTTTGTGCAGACTGAAAGCGTGATGGATATCGAGGTGTGTGACGATGCTGTACAGCTGTCCGAGGAACCGGATGCAGCCACGCCGGACGAAGCACCGGAGACCGACCCGGCACTGGTGGAGAAGCTGCGGCAGGGCTTTGCGTGGCAGTACCCGGCGGCAGCGCTTGCACAGGTGCCCGCCAAGGTCAGCGTGACCAGCATCGTGCATAAGGCCGAGCAGACCACGCTGGAGCGCCCGGGCTTCCTTTCCAAGGACGGTCTGACCGCCGCCGAGATGGGCACGGCTCTGCACGCTTTTCTGGAGCACGCAGACTTTGCCCGGCTGGCTACGGCCAAGGCTGCAGGCACGCTGGACAAGGCCATCCCGGCAGAGCGGGACCGTCAGGTGGCATTGCAGCTGACCGCCCCGGAGATCGCGGAAAAGCTGGACGCGGTGTGCATCCGCCGCTTTGTGGAAAGCGAAGCCTTTGCAAAGATCTGCGCCGCGCAGCAGGTGCTGCGGGAGCTGCCCTTCATCACGGCGCTGCCCGCCGGTGCCGTGCTGGCGGCGCAGGGGCACGAGGAACTGCCCACTGCCGCAGATGCGCAGGTGCTGGTGCAGGGCATTGCCGACCTTGTGCTGGTGTACCCGAATCATCTGGAACTGCTGGACTACAAGACCGACCGCCGCAAAGCCGAGAGCGATTTCCTACGCGCCTACCGCGCCCAGCTGAACCTTTACGCCATTGCCATCGAAAAGCGCTTTGCGCCTAAAAAGGTGACCTGTAAGGGCATCTACTCCTTTGCGCTGGGCAAGCTGATCAAGGCGTAAAAAGGAAAAGTCATAATTTTTCCGGGCAACGCATAAAAAATGCTTGACAGGGCAGATAAAGCGTGGTAAAATAACCGGGTAAAGAAAGCAGCTACGGCCTGTGCCGCGCTCGCCTTGCGGGAAAACGTCCCCGGGCTATACCCGAAACAGCAGCTTATTCCTTTGAGAATGCTGCGGCTTTGTGTGAAATTTCGCGCGGCTGTCCAGAATATGGGCGGCCGCGTTTTCTATGCCAAATATTGCAACACTATGGATTTTGTTTGGAGGTGCATTCATTATCGCTACCGCTGGAAAGTCGAAGGAACTGGAGATCAACGGCCAGATCCGTGATCGTGAGGTTCGCCTGATCGGTGCTGACGGCGAGCAGAAGGGCGTTGTGTCCATTCAGGTGGCCATGCGCGCTGCAGAAGAAGCCGGGCTCGATCTGGTAAAGATCGCACCGCAGGCTGTGCCGCCTGTGTGCAAGGTGCTGGACTACGGCAAATACCGTTTTGAACAGCAGAAGAAGGAGAAGGAAGCCAAGAAGAACCAGAAGGTTGTCGAGGTCAAGGAGACCCGCCTTTCGCTCAATATTGACACCAACGACTTCAACACCAAGCTCAACCAGACTGCCAAGTTCCTGGCAGCCGGACACAAGGTAAAGGTTTCGATCCGTTTCCGCGGCCGCGAAATGGCGCACAGTGCTCTGGGCGCAGACGTGCTGAAGCGGTTTGCCGAGGCTCTGCCTCAGGCATCCACCGATAAGCCGCCCGTGCTCGAGGGCCGCACGATGTCCATTCTGCTGATCCCGAAACCCAATAAGGACTAATTTTAGGAGGAAACTAAAATGGCTAAGATGAAACTGAAGACGCACTCCGGCGCTAAGAAGCGCTTTAAGCTGACCAAGAACGGCAAGATCAAGCGCGGTCATGCATTCCGCAGCCACATCCTGACCAAGAAGACCACCAAGCTGACCCGTGGCTACCGTCAGCCCAGCTACGTTGATAAGACCAACGCAGCTACCATCAAGAGCATGCTGCCCTACGCCTAAGAGCGAGCCGCAGGTACACAAAACTTTCTACGAGATACTAAAGGAGATATAAAAAATGGCACGTATCAAAGGCGCAACCATGACCCACAAACGTCGTAAGAAGATGCTGAAGCTGGCCAAGGGCTTCTACGGCTGCAAGAGCAAGCACTTTAAGATGGCCAAGCAGCAGGTCATGAAGAGCGGCAACTACGCTCTGGCCGGCCGCCGCATGAAGAAGCGTCAGTTCCGCAACCTGTGGATCTGCCGCATCAACAACGCAGTTCGTCCTCTGGGCATGAACTACTCCACCTTTATGGCTGGCCTGAAGAAGGCAGGCATCGAGCTGAACCGCAAGATGCTGTCCGAGATGGCCATCAACGATCCTCAGAGCTTTGCCGCTCTGGTCGAGACCGTGAAGAACGCCTGATAAAGACCTTGCATCGTGACGCCTGCGCGTATACGCGGGCGTCCGTTTTGTATCCGGGCATTTTTTGCGGCCAGGGAAACAAGGCAACGGGGCAGCGCCCTGCCGCAGAAACCTGCGGCAGACGCTGCCCTTTTTCTATTGTATCCATAGCAATTCAACTTTATAATGCGACGGCAACAGCGTTGAATTGCATATCGCAAGTATGCTGTTTGGATACCGCATTGATTTCTTGACTTGCGATAAAGCAAAAGCATACACACCTGTTCAGGAGGAACGCATGGACGAAAAGATCACCAGCCGGGAAAACGCAAAAATAAAATATGCCTGCCGCCTTGCTTCCAGCGCAGCATTCCGCCGCACCGAGGGGCGCTTTCTGGCCGAGGGGCGCAAATTGTGCCCGGAGCTTGCCCGGGGCGCAGAGCTGGAGACCCTGTTTTATACCGAAAATGCGATGGAAAAGTGCCCGGAGCTTGCCGCTTTGCCGGGCGAGCATTATCTGGTAGAGGATCATGTGGCGGACAAGCTGGCAGACGTGGGCACCCATCAGGGGGTGTTCGGGGTGTTCCGCACCCCGGTGCATACCTTGGAGGAGGTGCACCCCGGCGGGCGGTATCTGGCGCTGGAACGGGTGCAGGACCCCGGCAACGTGGGTACCTTGCTGCGCAGCGCAGCGGCCTTTGGTTTTGACGGCGTTATCCTGAGCGAGGGCTGCGCCAGTGTCTACGCGCCCAAGACCCTGCGCGCCTCCATGGGCGCAGCGGTGCGCATCCCGGTCATTGAGACCGGTGCCATGCCGCAGGCCATCGCTCTGCTGCGGGAAAAAGGCATCACCTGCCTTGCGGCGGCGCTGTACCAGTCCCAGCCGCTCAGCGCGGCAAAGGCCGGGTATCCCGGCGGCGTCTGCGTGGTCATCGGCAGCGAGGGTCAGGGCCTGACCGATGAGACCATCGCCGCCTGCAACAGCACGGTGCGCATCCCCATGACCGACCGGGTGGAAAGCCTGAACGCCGGTATTGCGGGCAGCATCCTGCTGTGGCATTTCCGGGAGGAGAGCTTGTGACCGGGCAGACCAGCCTGTTCCCGCCGGAGCCTGCACCCGACCCGCTGCTGTGCTGGCTGTGGCTGTCGCAGGTGCTGGGGCCCGCCAGTCTCCACGCCGGAAAGGTGCTGGACGCCTTTGGCGGCGCACAGGAGGCATGGGAAGCGCGGGAGACCGAGGAATTCCGGCAGGCAGCAGGGGATACAGCCTTTAAGCGGGCAGCACAGCTGGATGCAGAAAGCTTCCACACGCTGGTGATGCAGTGCGATGCCCTGCGGGTGCGCATCCTGCCCTTTGACGACCCGGATTACCCGCTGGCTTTTTCCCGCATCCCGGATATGCCGCTGGTGCTCTACTGCACCGGCGACCCCCGCTGGCTCAACGAGCCCGGGGCGGTGGGCATCGTGGGCAGCCGCAAGCCCACGGAATACGGCCTGAATGCGGCGGCAGATATCGGCGGCGAACTGGCAAAAAACGGAGCCATCATCGTCAGTGGTCTGGCCGATGGGCTGGACAGCGCCGGACACCGGGCGGCAGTGAAAAACGACTGCCCCACCATCGCGGTAATGGGCGTACCCATCGACCGTACCTATCCGGCAGCCAATGCCGCTCTGCGGCAGAAGATCGAGCAAAAGGGCTGCGTCATCAGCGAGTACCCGCCGTACAGTGAATATATTGGTCCTACCTGCTTTTTGCAGCGCAACAGGCTCATCGCGGCGCTGTCCTCTGCCGTACTGGTGGTGGAAGCGCGGGAAAAAAGCGGCACTATGTCCACCGTTGCCCACGCCGAGCGCTACGGCAAGCCGGTGTACGCGGTGCCGGGCAGCATCTACTCCCCCAACTCGGCGGGCACGAACGGCCTGCTGCGGGACGGACGCGCCCGGGCAGTGGCGGGTGCAGCCGACCTGCTGGCGGCGCTGGGCCTGCACACCCGGCAGGCAGCACCGGCGGCTGCAAAGCAGCCTGCACCCCTGAGCGATACCGAGCGCCGGGTGCTGGCGGGCATCGGGCCAAAGCCTGTGGGTATCGAGGAGCTGTGCGTGAGCACCGGCCTGCCCATGTCCGCACTGCTGGGCACCCTGATGAAGCTGGAACTCACCGGCCGGGTGTACAAGCAGCCGGGGCAGCGGTATGTGCTGCGGTAAAATTGTGGAATATTTCCGCTGGTAAAGCACACAACAGCTGTGGTACAATAATATGAGCGAAGAACCGTGCATCCCTTTGGGCGCACGTTGCAGATAGAGGAGAAAAGAAGAAATGGCGAAACTGGTTATCGTGGAGTCGCCTGCAAAGGCGAAAACCATCGGCAAATATCTGGGCGATGACTACGAGGTCACCGCCAGCATGGGTCATATCCGCGATCTGCCCGCATCTCAGCTGGGCATTGATGTGGAGCATGGCTATACCCCGCAATACATCAGCATCAAGGGCAAAGAAAAGCTCATCAAAGAGCTGAAGAGCAAGGCCAAACACGCCGACGGCGTGCTGCTGGCGACCGACCCGGACCGCGAAGGCGAAGCCATCAGCTGGCATCTGGCAAACATTCTGGGGCTGGACCCCCACGAGCCCAACCGCGTCACCTTTGACGAGATCACCAAAAAAGGCGTGAAGGAGGGTATGTCCCATCCCCGTGCCATCGACGAAGATCTGTTCAACGCCCAGCAGGCACGCCGTGTGCTGGATCGTCTGGTGGGCTACAAGCTCAGTCCGTTTCTGTGGCGCAAGGTGCGCCGCGGTCTGTCCGCAGGCCGTGTGCAGAGCGTGGCGGTGCGGCTGATCGACGACCGGGAAAAGGAGATCGAAAACTTCAAGCCCGATGAATACTGGAACGTGGACGCCACCTTGGGTGCCGGGCACAAGAGTTTTGTGGCACGCCTTGCCACGGACGCCAACGGCAAAAAGCTGCTGCCCAAAAGCGAGACTGAAGCACGCGCCATCGAGAAGGGTTTGGAGGGCGCAAGCTATGTGGTGAGCGAGCTCAAGCGCGGCAAGCGCGCAAAGCAGCCCACCCCGGCCTTTATCACCAGTACCCTGCAGCAGGAGGCATCCCGCCGCTTGGGCTTTACGGCCACCCGCACTATGCGTGCCGCCCAGACGTTGTACGAAGGCGTGGATATTGCCGGGCACGGCATGATGGGTCTGATCACCTATATGCGTACCGACAGTCTGCGCATCTCGGACGAAGCTGTGGCCGCCGCCAAGGAGTATATCGCTGGTGCTTACGGCGAGGCGTATATCTGCCCCTATAAGCGCACATGGAAGACCAAGAGCGCCACGGCGGCACAGGACGCCCACGAAGCCATCCGTCCCTCTGTGCCCTCCCTGACCCCGGACGAGGTGGACAAGAGCATCAGCGGCGACACCGCAAAGCTGTACCGCATGATCTGGAGCCGCTTTATGGCCAGCCAGATGGCAGACTGCCAGCAGGACACTGTGTCGGTCACCGTCAGCGCGGCGGATTACCACTTCAAGGCCAGCGGCTACACCGTGACCTTTGACGGCTTTACCGCCCTGTACGAGGAAGCCACCGACGAAAAGGAAAAGAAGGAAACGAACCTCCCCCCGCTGGAGCAGGGACAGGTGCTCAAGCTGCGGGAACTTAAGAGCGAGCAGAAGTTCACCCAGCCGCCCGCCCGCTATACCGAAGCTACCCTCATCAAGGCGCTGGAGGAAAATGGCATCGGCCGTCCCTCCACCTATGCGCCCATCATCACCACCATCATCGACCGCGGCTATGTGGAGCGCGACCAGAAAAAGCTCAAGCCCACCCTGCTGGGCCGGGCTGTGGACGGGCTGATGCTGGAACAGTTCCCCCACATCGTGGACGTGGATTTCTCCGCGCAGATGGAGAAGAATCTGGATAAGGTGGAAAGCGGCAAGGCCGACTGGCGCAAGACCGTGGATGACTTCTATCAGGGCTTTGAAGCCAGTTTGGAACAGGCTGAAAAGAACATGGAGGGCAAAAAGGTCAAGGTGCCGGACGAGCCTTCCAGCGAGGTGTGCGACCTGTGCGGCCGCCCCATGGTCATCAAGGTGGGCAAGTACGGCAAGTTTTTGGCGTGCAGCGGCTTCCCGGAGTGCCGGGGCACCAAGCGTCTTGTCAAGGACACCGGCGGCATCTGCCCCAAGTGCGGCAAGGGGCGTCTGCTGGAACGCAAGAGCTCCAAGGGACGCATCTACTACGGCTGCGAGCGCTACCCGGACTGCGATTTTATGACATGGGATATGCCGGTGGCTACCAAGTGCGAAAAGTGCGGCAGCACCCTGTTCCGCAAGGGCGGCAAGCTGTACTGCGCCAAGGAGGGCTGCGGCTTTGAGATGCCGGTGCCCAAAAAGGACTGACAAAAACCGAGGATGACGCACATGGTCAGCATCCTCGCCCTCTCAGTCAAAGCCTGTCGGCTTTGCCAGATTCCCCCTTTTGTCGCTGCGCGACATCTTCCCCCGGCCGGGGGACGTCGGCCCTCAAAGTGGGAGCCCTTGGCAATCCACGCAGAGCTCATCTCTTTGCCAAGGCCTCTCCCTTTGGGAGAGGTGGATGCGAACAAAGTGAGCAGACGGAGAGGGCGAGCCTGCTAGAGCAAAACTGCAACATAAATTCGACGATTTTCTAAAACCCAAAGGAAAGACTAAATGAAAGAATACAAAGTAACCATTCTGGGCGCGGGTCTGGCGGGCTGCGAAGCGGCTCTCTGGCTGGCGGGCAAGGGCGTACAGGTAGAGCTGTACGAGCAGAAGCCCGTCCACTTTTCCCCCGCCCACAAAAGCGAGGGCTTTGCGGAGCTGATCTGCTCCAACAGCCTGAAGGCTGAGCGGCTGGACTCTGCCTCCGGTCTGCTGAAGGAAGAGATGCGCCGCATGGGCAGTCGGCTGCTGACCGCCGCCGAGGAGACCCGCGTGGCTGCCGGCGGTGCGCTGGCGGTGGACCGCGATGCCTTCAGCGCCGCCGTTACCCGCATGGTGGAACAGTGTGAGAAGATCACCGTCCACCGGGAGCAGGTGGAAACCATCGACGAGAGCGCTCCCATTCTGGTGGCCACCGGCCCCTTGACCGACGGTGCACTGGCTGATGAGATCGGACGCCTGACCGGGGACGAGCGGCTGCACTTCTATGATGCCGTTGCGCCCATCGTCACCGCCGAAAGTCTGGACTACGGCAAGGTGTTTGCCGCTTCCCGCTACGACCGGGGCGAAGCCGACTACCTGAACTGCCCCTTCAACAAGGCAGAGTACGAGGCTTTCCACGCCGCGCTTGCTGCTGCGGAACGTGCCCCCCTGCACGACTTTGACACCGGTGCCGAGCAGAGCGCAAAGCCCGACCCGGACGCCCACGGCAAAAAGGCCGATACCGTTACCGTGTACGAGGGCTGTATGCCCATTGAGATCATGGCTGCCCGGGGTGCCGACACCATGCGGTTCGGCCCGCTGCGCCCGGTGGGTCTGGTAGACCCCAACACCGGCCACCGCCCTTGGGCAAACGTGCAGCTGCGCGCAGAAAATAAGGAGCGCACCCTGTATAACATCGTGGGCTTCCAGACAAACCTCAAGTGGGGCGAGCAGAAGCGGGTGTTCAGCATGATTCCCGGGCTGGAAAATGCGGAGTTTGTGCGCTACGGCGTGATGCACCGCAACACCTTTCTGGATGCGCCCCGGGTGCTCAGCGCGCAGCTGTGCCTGAAAGCACATCCCAACGTATTTTTTGCAGGGCAGATCACCGGTTTTGAGGGCTATATGGAAAGCGCCGCCTGCGGTCTGCTGGCGGCACGCAATCTCTACGCCCGCTTGGAGGGCAGGCAGCTGCCCCCGCCGCCCGCCGATACCATGTGCGGTGCGCTGGTGCAGTATCTGACCACCGAGAACAAGAACTTCCAGCCCATGGGCGCAAACATGGGCATCCTGCCGCCGCTGCCCGCCGAGACTCGTCCCCGGGACAAGCGGCTGCGTTACATGGCACAGGCCGAGCGCGCTGTTGCCAGCTTCCAGCACTGGCTGGAGGAAACTGCTCTGTAAGGCAAAACACCTGAAAGGAGAAAACAGGTATGAAGATCATTGTGGACATGATGGGCGGCGACAACGCCCCGCTGGCTGTTCTGGAAGGCGCTGCACAGGCCGTCAAGGAGTACGGCGTGCAGTTGATCGGCGTGGGCAACGAGGCGCTGGTGCGCAAGACCGCCGCCGAGCACAACATTCCGCTGGACGGCATTGAGCTGGTGAACTGCACCGAAACCATCGAGATGTGCGACGAACCCGCCCGCGCCATCCGCCAGAAGAAGGATTCCTCCATCGTGGTGGGTCTGAATATGCTCAAGGAGGGCAAAGGCGATGCCTTTGTCTCTGCCGGCAGCACCGGTGCGCTGCACGTTGGCGCAAGCCTTATCGTGCGCACCCTGCGGGGCGTCAAGCGCCCGGCACTGGCTACCATGGTGCCCGCAAAGCAGCAGGCTTATCTGCTGCTGGACTGCGGTGCCAACGTGGAGTGCCGCCCGGAGATGCTGGCCGCTTTTGCGGTCATGGGCAGCTGCTATGTGAACAAAGTAGAGGGACGCAAAAACCCCAGCGTAGCATTGACCAACAACGGTGCCGAGGAGAGCAAGGGCACCCCCGTGCTGCGGGACGCCCACCAGCTGCTCAAGACTACCCCGGGCATCCGTTTTGTGGGCAATATCGAGCCCCGGGATGTGCCCAACGGCGAGGTGGACGTGGTGGTCTGCGACGGCTTTACCGGCAATGTCATCCTCAAGCTGACCGAGGGCGTGGCTAAGATGCTGCTGGGAATGTTGAAACAAATGTTCCTCGCAAACCTTGGCGGCAAGCTGGCTTACCTGCTGCTCAAGGGCGGCGTTACTGACCTGAAGCACCAGATGGACAGCGAGGAGTACGGCGGCGCACCCTTCCTTGGCGCAAAGCAGCCGGTCATCAAGGCACACGGCTCCTCCAAGGCAAAGGGCATCAAAAACGCCATCCGGCAGGCAAAGATCTGCGTGGAGAACGACCTGTGCGGCACCATGCAGTCCGCACTGGACGAGCTGGCCGCAGCACAGAAAACTGAGGAATAAAAGGGAGTAAAAACGACCATGAGCCATCAGTTGGAAACTATCATCGGTTACAAATTCAAAAACCCGGAGCTGCTGGAGATCGCACTTACCCACACCAGCTACGCCAACGAGAGCCGCACCCCGGTCAAGCACAACGAGCGGCTGGAGTTTCTGGGCGACAGCGTATTGCAGATCGTATCCGCAGACTACCTGTTCCACGCCTACGCCGACCGCCCGGAGGGCGATCTGACCCGCATCCGCGCCAGCCTTGTCAGCGAGGGTGCGCTGTTCCAGTTTGCACAGGAGATCGACCTTGGCGAGTATCTGCGTCTTGGCCGCGGCGAGGAGCGCTGCGGCGGCCGCACCCGCCCCAGCGTGGTGTCGGACGCCTTCGAGGCCGTTATTGCTGCCTTGTATCTGGACGGCGGCATGGAGGTGGCGCGCAAGTTCATCCTACCCTTCATCACCGAGGGCAAGCACGCCGAAGCGGACTACAAGACCCGTTTGCAGGAGATCGTGCAGCAGAACCCGGAAGAGCGCCTGAGCTATGTGGTAGAAAGCGAGTCCGGCCCGGATCACGACAAGCACTTTGTGGTGGCGGTGCGCTTTAACTCCGACCGCGTGGCGCGGGGCGAGGGACGCAGCAAAAAAGCCGCCGAGCAGTGCGCCGCCAAGGAAGCGCTCAAGCTGCTGGGCGTGATAAAGGAAAAGTAAATGGTATTCAAGGAACTGGAGATCCAGGGCTTTAAAAGTTTTCCCGATAAGGTAAAGATCGGCTTTGATACCGGCGTTACCGGCGTGGTGGGACCCAACGGCTCCGGCAAGTCCAACCTTTCGGACGCAGTGCGCTGGGTGCTGGGCGAGACCAGCTCCCGCCAGCTGCGCGCTGCCGGCAAGATGGAGGACGTCATCTTCGGCGGCACCCGCAAGCGCAGCCCTATGGGCTTTGCGCAGGTACGGCTGACGCTGGACAACGCCGCCCACACGCTGGATGTGGACGCGGACGAGGTGACCATCGGCCGCAAATATTACCGCTCCGGCGACAGCGAGTACACCATCAACGGGCAGGTATGCCGTCTGCGGGACGTGTACGAGCTGCTGCTGGATACCGGCATCGGACGGGACGGCTATTCGGTCATCGGGCAGGGACGCATTGCGGAGATCGTGGCGGCAAAAAGCAGCGAGCGCCGCGAGATCTTTGAGGAAGCCTGCGGCATTGCCAAGTACCGCTACCGCAAGACCGAAGCCGAGCGCCGTCTGGCTGCGGCGGGCGAGAACTTAGAGCGCCTGCGGGATATCCTTGGCGAGCTGGAAAGCCGGGTGGGCCCGCTGGAAAAAGAGAGCGCCAAGGCACAGAGATTTCTGGAACTGAGCGCCCAGCGCAAAACGCTGGAAGTGACCCTGTGGACCGATGGGGTGCACCGTGCCCGGGAAGCTGTGCGCCAGCAGGTGCGGGACTACGAGACCGCCCAGACCGACTACGAGCGTTTTGACCGGGAGACCAAGGCCGCCGAGCAGGAGGCTGAGGAGATCCGTATGCAGGCACAGCAGCTGACGGTTGCTGTCGAGCGCCTGAATGGGGATATCCGCAGCATCACCCAGCAGATCAGCGGCTCCGAAAGCCGCATCGCCGTGCTGGAAAACGATATTCTGCGCAACGACGAGAGTGCGGCTTCCTTACAACAGGAGATCGCCGCCGGGCAGCAGGACACCGCCGAAGCGGATGCTGCTTTGCAGCGCCACCGTGCCGTGGCAAAGACCATGGAGACAGCGGGCGAAAAGCTTGCGGCAGAGATCGAAGCGCTGAACGCCGAGCTTGCCCGGCTGGCAGATGCCAGCACCGCCAGCGGTGCCCGCAAGGACAGCCTGCGGGCAGAACTTGCCGACTGCACTGCAAAGCGCACCGAAGCACAGGTGGCACAGGCAGCCGCCGAAGCCGCCGGAGATACCGCCCGGCAGCGCCTGCCCGCGCTGGAACAGAGCGCCCGGGACGCCGCCGCACAGCTGGAAGAGACCAAACAGGATCTGGCCGATACCGTAAAGTACCGCCAGACGCTGGAGGAAAACGAAAAGCAGCTTGGCAACATCCGCTCCGGTCTGGAGCTCAAGCTGCGCAGCCGTAAGGCCGCGCTGGACGAAGCCGATGCCGCCGAGCAGCGGCTGGGCAGGGAACTGGATGCCGCCCGGCAGCGTCTTTCGGTGCTGCGGGAGCTGGAAAAGAACATGGACGGCTACCAGAACTCGGTGCGTGCGGTCATGCGCGCCGCCGGGGCCCGCCGCCTGCGGGGCGTTCTGGGGCCGGTGTCCACCATCCTGAAAGTGGAGCCCGGGTGCGAGGTGGCCATCGAGACCACGCTGGGCGGCGCGCTGCAGAATATCGTGGTGGAAAACGAAGCCGCCGCGAAAGCCGCTATCGCCCTGCTGCGCAACGACCATGCAGGCCGCGCCACCTTTCTGCCGCTGGATACCGTGCAGCCCGGCGCGTTCCGGGGGCGGCTGTCCGGCACGGCGCGGCTGGCCTCTGCGCTGGTGCAGGCTGACCCCCGGTACGAGAATATCGTCTCGAACCTGCTGGGACGCATCATCGTGGTGGAGGATATCAACGAAGCCTCCCGCGTGGCGCGGGACAACGGCTACCACAACAAAGTGGTCACCATGGACGGACAGGTGATCAATGCAGGCGGCAGCTTTACCGGCGGCAGCGTGCAGCGCAGCGCCGGTCTGTTCACCCGCAAGCAGGAGATGGAGGAGCTGCGCCTGAAGGCGGCGAAGCTGCAAAAGGACTGCATTGCCGCACAGGAAAAGACCGACCAGTGCAAAGAACAGGCAGATGCCTTGCAGGCAGAGCTGACCGCCACCGCCAGCGAGCAGATCACCGCTGCCAACGACCGGGTGCGTGCAGAGGCCGAGCAGAAGCGGCTGGAAGCCGCCGCCGCCCAGCTGGAAACTGCCGTGCAGAATGCGCAGCAGCAGATGGACGCCTTGCAGGCTGCCTTGAACGACAGCCGCGCAAAGGCGGATGCCGCTGCCTTGCAGCAGGCAGAGCTGACGGCGCAGATCGAGCAGCTGACTGCCGAACTGAGCCGCATCGCGCAGGGCAGCGACAGTTTTCTGACCCAGCAGAACCAGCTGGCACAGGCGCTCAGCGCCAAGCGGCTGGAACAGGTGACCCGCCGCAAGGACGCGGAACTGGCTTACAGCCAGATCGCTGCGCTGGAACAGCGTGCCAAGGATGCCGCTGCCCGCCGCACTGCACTGGAAGAAAGCCTTGCCGTCCTTGCTGCCCGTAGCGAAGCCTGCCGCACCGAGATCGCCGCCATCCGCAGGGCCAAGACCGACAGCCAGACTGCCATTACCCAAAAGGAGCAGGCCATCCGCGAAGCTACCGAAAAGCGGCTTGCCTGCCAGCAGAAGGAAACGGAAGCGCTGGCAAAAGCCCGCACCGCCTCCGACAGCCGCGAGGAGATGGGCCGGGAGATGGCGCGTCTCGCCGAGCGCAAGGCCGCTGCCGAGACCGAGTACGACCAGACCGTGGCAAAGCTGTGGGACGAGTACCAGCTCTCGGTCAGTCAGGCCGAGGAGCTGTGCGTGGAGTTCGACAGCCTGACCGCTCTGCGGGCACAGGTGGCTGACCTGCGCGGCAAGATCCGCGCCCTTGGCAGCGTGAATGTGAGCGCCATTGAGGAATACAAGGAGGTCAAAGCCCGCTACGATGAGCTGTCCCGTCAGGTGACCGACGTGGAGGAGAGCCGCAACGAGCTGGGACGCATGATCGCAAAGCTTTCTGCCCAGATGCGGGAGATCTTTACCGACAGCTTCCGCGCCATCAACGAAAACTTCAGCCGCGTATTCACCGAGCTGTTCGGCGGCGGCGAAGCCAGCCTTGTGCTGGAGGACGAAAGCGATGTACTGGCCTGCGGTATCGGCATCCGGGTAGCGCCGCCGGGCAAGGTAATCAAAAATCTGGAAGCCCTTTCCGGCGGCGAGCAGGCGCTGGTGGCGATCAGCATCTACTTTGCCATTCTGGCGGTGAACCCCGCGCCCTTCTGCATTCTGGACGAGATCGAAGCCGCCTTGGACGATGCCAATGTGGTGCGGTTTGCCCAGTATCTGCGCCGCATCAGCGATAAGACCCAGTTCATCGTTATCACCCACCGCCGCGGCACCATGGAGGCCGCCAACGTGCTGTATGGCGTGACCATGCAGGAGGACGGCGTGTCCAAGCTGCTCAAGCTGGATCTGGAACAGGTTGACGCAACGCTGGTTTCCTGATATAAAATAAACAGAAAATAGATAGGAGGACCACTATGGCGTTCTTCGGATTTGGAAAAAAAGAAAAAGACAAGATGAAAACGGGTCTGGAAAAGACCCGCACCGGCTTCTGGGGCAGCATCATGAATACCCTGACCGGCAGCGTCATCGACGATGAGATGTACGATGATCTGGAAGAAAAGCTGATCCTTGCCGATGTAGGCGGCGAGGTAGCGGTGCATCTGGTGGATAAGCTCCGCGACCGTGTGCGCGACAAGGGGCTGAAAACCGGCGAACAGGCCGCAGATGCCCTGCGCGACATCATTGCCGAGGAGATGACCCCGGAAGCTGAGATGGCGCTGGACGGCAAGCCCGCCGTCATTCTGGTCATCGGCGTCAACGGCGTGGGCAAGACCACCAGCATTGCAAAGCTGGCTGATTACTACACCCGGCAGGGCAAGCGGGTCATGCTGGCTGCCGGCGACACCTTCCGTGCTGCTGCCAGCGAGCAGCTGGAAATCTGGGCAAGCCGCGCCGGTGTGCCCATCGTCAGCGCGGGCGAGGGCGCAGACCCCGCCGCCGTCATCTTTGATACGGTCAAGTCTGCTACCGCACGCGGCTATGATATGGTCATTGCGGACACCGCAGGCCGTCTGCACAACAAATCAAACCTGATGGCAGAGCTTTCCAAGATCAGCCGCAGCGTCAAAAAGGCAAGCCCGGAAGCCAGCCTTGAGACCCTGCTGGTGCTGGATGCCATCACCGGGCAGAACGCCATCAGTCAGGCCAAGGAGTTCTGCAAGGCTGCCGATGCCACCGGCATCATCCTGACCAAGCTGGACGGCACCGCCAAGGGCGGCTGCGTCGTGGCGGTCAAGCAGCGCCTGGGCTTGCCGGTGCGCTTTATCGGCGTGGGCGAGGGCATCGATGACCTGCTGCCCTTTACCCCGGAGGGCTTTGTGGAAGAGCTGCTCCCTCGGGAATGGAAGCACTAAGGAGGCGCGGAAAATGAAAATTTGTGCAGCCACCGGCAACGCCGGAAAGCTTCGCGAGCTGCGCCGCATTCTGGAAGCGCAGGGGCACGAGGTGGTCAGCCAGAAGGAGCTGGGCATCACCATCGAGCCGGAGGAGACCGGCACCACCTTTGCCGAGAATGCTCTCATCAAGGCCGAGACCATCTGCAAGGCCAGCGGTCTGCCCACCATCGCCGATGACTCCGGCCTGTGTGTGGATGCGCTGGACGGCGCACCCGGCGTGTACAGCGCCCGCTACTGCGGCCACCACGGCGACGATGAAGCCAACAACGATAAGCTTCTGGCTGCCATGCAGGCGGTGCCTGCCGGGCAGCGGGGGGCAAAGTTCGTTTCGGCGGTGTGCTTCATCCTGCCGGACGGCCGGCACCTGACCTGCATGGGCGAATGCCCGGGCAGCATTGCCTTTACACGGCTGTGCGGCGACTACGGCTTTGGCTACGACCCGCTGTTCATCCCCGCAGACTGCGGTGTGGGCAAAACGGACAAGCGTCCCAACACCGAGAAACGCAGCTACGCCCAGCTGACCCCGGACGAAAAGGACGCCATCAGCCACCGCGGCAACGCGCTGGCAGCGCTGGAAAAGCAGCTGCCCAGCTTTCTGAGTGCAGTCACGGAAGAAGGCGTTATCGCACAGGTGTCTGGAAAAGTAGAGATCAAGCTGAAATGATCGTAAGTCCGAAGATGGCTCGCCCTCTCCGCCTCACCTTGTTCGGCACCTCTCCCAAAGGGAGAGGCCTTGGCAAAACCACAAACTTTATCTCCTCGCCAGAGGCTCTCCCTTTGGGAGAGCTGGCGCGAAAGCGCCTGAGAGGGCGAGGTCGCTGACAGATACGCCCCATCCCGTGAAAAAGTAAAATTGAAAAATCCGAAATATCAACCTCAAAATAAAGGAGAAAAACTATGCTGACTAGCAAACAGCGCGCTATTCTGCGCGGCAAGGCAAATACCATGGATCCCGTTTACATTGTGGGTAAGGGCGAGATCGATGAGACCCTGATCCAGGGCGTGAAGGACTGTCTGGACGCTCGGGAACTCATCAAGCTCAAGGTGCTGGAAAACAGTATGTACAACGCCCGCGAGGCTGCTACCAAGCTGGCAGAGGCCACCGGCGCAGACTGCGTGCAGGTCATCGGCTCCAAGTTCGTGCTGTATCTGCAGAAGAAAAAGGACAGCGCCTACGCTGCCCTGCTGAAGTAAGATGAAGATCCTTCTCTATGGCGGCAGCTTTGACCCGCCCCATAACGGCCACCTGAATAACCTGCGTGCAGCGGCAGACCGCGTGCACCCGGATAAGATCGTGGTGATGCCGGCAGGCACTTCCCCCTTTAAGGAGGGGACGAACGCTTCCGGTGCGCTGCGGCTGGAAATGTGCCGGTGCTTTGCGGTGCTGGCGCAGGAGCCGGGTATGCCGCCGCTGGAGGTAAGCGGCTGGGAGGTGGCGCAGGCCGCAGCGGGCAGCCGCAATTATACCGTGCTCACGCTGGAAATGCTGGCGCGGGAAAACCCCGGCGCTATACTGTATCTTGCTATTGGCAGCGATATGCTGCTCAGCTTTGAGGGCTGGCACCGCTGGCAGGATATCCTGCGCATTGCGCGGGTGGTGGTCACCAGCCGGGATATCGGCGATGCCCCGGCGCTGCACGCAAAGGCAAAGCAGCTGGACCCGTCGGGCGGACGCATCCTGTTTGCCCCGGTGCAGGCGCTGCCCATGTCCAGCAGCCAGCTGCGGGCCCGGCTTGCCGCCGGAGAGGAGTGCAAAACCGAACTGCCGGAAGCGGTGCGCACCGTCATCCGGCGGGAAGGACTATACCGGAACACAGAAGGAAGTAGCAGATAAATGGATCTGAAACAGGCAAAGGAGCTTGTGCGCGGCCGCTTGAGCGATAAGCGCTACGAGCATACCATCAACGTGAAAAAAATGGCCGTCAAGCTGGCCAAGCACTACGGCACCGACCCGGAACAGGCCGCACTGGCGGCGCTTTTGCACGATGCCGCCAAGGAATTGCCCAAGGACGAGATGCGCGCTATCATGCAGGCATACCCGCAGTATGCGCAGGGCGGCGAAGCACGCCCCACACCGGTGTGGCACGGCATCTGTGCCGCCATTCTGGCGCGTACGGAGTGGGGCGTCACAGACGAAGCCGTGCTCAGCGCCATTGCCTGCCATACCGCAGGCAAGGCGGGCATGACCCAGCTGGACAAGATCTTGTATCTGGCCGATATGACCAGTGCCGAACGGGACTGGCCCGGGGTGGAAAAGCTGCGCAAGCTGGAAATGAAGGATTTGGACGCGGCCATGCTGGCGGCGCTCAAGCAGACCAACGGCTTTGTGCTGTCCGAGGGCAAGCCCCTAGACCCCGAGAGCAAGGCCGCCTACGAGGATATCTTAGCGCACAGCGGGCAGAATGAAGGGTGAAAAGCCGGGCACCGATTAAAAATGGTTTCGGCCATCCCCGGATAAAACAATTGCAGATTTTGCCGTACCATGCTATACTGAAGGATATGACAGGTCTGCAGGTAAAAAACTCTGCAGAGCAGTGAAAAGCTGGAGGATATAAAAGCATGAGCCAGACGCCACGCCATATCAATACAGACCGCTCGCTCAGCCGCCCGGATCAGGCGGCGCGTGCCCCGCAGGCTGCCCCGGAGCAGAACACCCGCAGCACTGCCGGGGCGCAGCACGCCGCGCCGCCCCGCTATGCAGCACAGCCCGATCTGGGCGGGGACGATGCACCGCGCCGCCGCAAAAAAAAGAAAAAGACCCCGTTGTGGCTGCCCTTTGCCATCGTGATGGGCGTGATCGCCGTGATCTCCGGTGTGGTGGTGTACGGTGTGAGCCTTGTGAACAAGGTGGAGGACAGCATCCGCCCGGCAGAAAGTGCCCCCTCCATCGTGGAGGAGATCCAGACCGCCGAGGAATATAAGGGCGATGTGGTCAACATTCTGGTCTGCGGCATCGACTTTGAAGAGGGACGCTCTTACAGCGACACCAGCTCCAACGACGGCATGACGGATATGATCCTGTACTGCCAGTTTGATATCAAGGGCGGTGCACTGCGGATGCTGCAGATCCCCCGCAACACGCTGGTGACCACCCAGAACCGCAAGCTTACCCTTTCCAACGGCAAGACCTATGCCGTTTCCAACTACCAGATCAACTCGGTGGCGCTTTCCAACGGCGGCAGCATTGCCGCGCTGGCAGATGTCATCTACGACCAGTACCACCTGCCCATCGACTACTATGTTACCATCGATATGCAGGCGCTGGTGGAAATGGTGGATAACTTCGGCGGCATCGAGGTGTATATCCCACGGGATATGTCCTACGGCGGCAGCAAGCTGCTGAAAGGCTACCGCAATCTGGACGGTGCTTCGGCGGAGTTCTTTGTGCGCTGCCGCCACGGTGACGGCTACGCAAACTCTGATATCGACCGCTTGAATATGCAGCGCTACTTCTACGCAGGTCTGTTCAAGCGCGCCCGCGCTATGGGCATTACCGATATCCTGAACCAGCTGCCGCTGATATTCAAGGACTATATCCACACGGATATGGATATCACCACCATCGCAAAGCTGCTGGCGTCCTTCCTCAAGATCGACAGTTCCAATATCATTCTGGCGCAGACGCCGGTGTTCATGGGCGTGCCCAACGTGGGCAAGACCGACTCCTTTGCCGGCTACTCCTGCGTGGTGCCGGATGCCGGTTCCATCGCAAACCTGCTCAACCAGTATTTCTGCACCTACACCGGCCCGGTGGAGGTAAGCGAGCTGCACATGGTCACCGACCAGTGGCCCCACGGCAGCGCATCCACCGATGCCAACGTGCAGTATATGGGACGCATCGACAAGGAATCCGACGACGCCATCCTCAGCGGCGATACCGACCTTTCCGGCGCTGTGACCACCGATGGTCAGGCAGCGGGCACCGGACAGTAACAACAAAAACAATGCCCTGCACACCGGGTGCGGGGATGTTCCGACAGAAGGGAGAAACACATGGATAATTTCAACGACAGCAAGGCGCTTGCCATTGAGATCGCCAAGATTTTGGACAAGAAGAAGGCACAGGATGTGCGGGTGCTCAAGGTGGAAAGCCTGACCGTCCTGACCGATTATTTCGTCATCGCCTCCGGTACCTCCACCACGCAGGTGGCGTCTCTGGCAGACGAGGTGGAGTACGAGCTTTCGCAGAAGGGTCTGGAGCCCTACAGCACCGAGGGTCACGACACCAAGAACTGGGTGCTGCTGGATTACTCCAACGTCATCGTGCACGTCTTTGTGCCCAACAGCCGTGCCTACTATGATCTGGAGCACCTGTGGGCAGACGGCGAGCCGGTGGACATCTCGGAGTACCTGACCCCGGATAGCAGCATTGAATAATTAAGGCAAAAAGGTTTGCTTCTGGCAGAACCCGCTCCGTTATTGCGGCGAAATAGGGAAAGTTGGCAGAAAAGCTCCCCCCTCGGGGGAGCTGGCAGGGCGAATGCCCTGACTGAGAGGGTTTATACCGGAAGTACCTTGAAAGCATACGCCCCCAAGCAACGGTATTTTGGTTAAAGTCTGGAGCTGATTACAAACATGAAGTATGATTACAAGGCTGTTGAAGCCAAGTGGCAGAAGGTGTGGGAGGACGAAAAGACCTTCCATGTCGAGATCGACCACAAAAAACCCAAGTTCTATGCCCTTGTGGAGTTCCCGTATCCTTCGGGTGCGGGCCTGCACGTCGGCCACCCCCGCAGCTACACCGCGCTGGATGTGGTAAGCCGCAAGCGCCGTAAAAACGGCTACAATGTGCTGTACCCCATGGGCTGGGATGCCTTCGGTCTGCCCACCGAGAACTTCGCCATGAAGAACCACATCCACCCGGCCATCGTCACCAAGAGCAATGTGGACCATTTCCGCAGCCAGCTCAAGGCGCTGGGCTTCTCCTTTGACTGGGATCGCGAGATCAACACCACCGACCCCGAGTACTACAAGTGGACCCAGTGGATCTTCCTGCAGCTGTACAAGCATGGTCTGGCTTACAAGAAGGAAATGAACGTCAACTGGTGCACCGGCTGCAAGTGCGTGCTGGCAAACGAGGAAGTTGTCAACGGCGTGTGCGAGCGCTGCGGCAGCGAGGTGGTGCACCGCGTCAAGAGCCAGTGGATGCTCAAGATCACCGCTTATGCCGATAAGCTGATCGACGGTCTGGATGGCCTGGATTACATCGAGCGCGTGGCCACCCAGCAGAAGAACTGGATCGGCCGCAGCCACGGTGCCGAGGTGAACTTCGGTACCACCGCAGGGGATACCCTGACCGTGTACACCACCCGCTGCGATACCCTGTTCGGTGCTACCTACATGGTCATCTCCCCGGAGCACGCCCTGCTCAAGGCATGGCTGGAAAAGGGTATTATCAAGAATGCCGATGCCGTCAAGGCTTATCAGGCCGAAGCTGCCCGCAAGAGCGACTTTGAGCGCAGCGAGCTGAACAAGGAAAAGACCGGCGTGCAGCTGGACGGTGTGATGGGCATCAACCCGGTCAACGAGACCGAGATCCCCATCTTCATCTCCGACTACGTTCTGTCCACCTACGGCACCGGCGCCATCATGGCCGTGCCCGCCCACGATACCCGCGACTGGGAATTCGCCAAGAAGTTCGGCCTGCCCATCATCGAGGTGGTCAAGGGCAGCACCCCGTCCAATCTGGACGAAGCTGCCTTTACCGATGTTGCCACCGGCACGCTGGTCAACTCCGGCTTCCTGAACGGCCTGTCCGTGGTCGATGCCAAAAAGAAGATGATCACCTGGCTGGAAGAGAACGGCAAGGGCCGCGATAAGGTCAACTACAAGCTGCGCGACTGGGTGTTCAGCCGTCAGCGTTACTGGGGCGAGCCCATCCCCATGGTGCACTGCGACAAGTGCGGCTGGCAGCCCCTGCCCGAGAGCAGCCTGCCGCTGACTCTGCCGGACATCACCGACTTTGAGCCGGGCCCGGACGGCGAATCCCCGCTGGCACGCCACAAGGACTGGGTCAAGACCACCTGCCCCTGCTGCGGCGGCCCCGCTACCCGCGAGACCGACACCATGCCCCAGTGGGCCGGTTCCTCCTGGTACTTCCTGCGCTATATGGACCCCCACTGCAAGGATGCTCTGGCCTCCAAGGAAGCGCTGGAATACTGGTCTCCGGTGGACTGGTACAACGGCGGCATGGAGCACACCACCCTGCACCTGCTGTACAGCCGCTTCTGGCATAAGTTCCTGTACGATATCGGCGTGGTGCCCACGGCAGAGCCCTACCAGAAGCGTACCGCCCACGGCATGATCCTTGGCCTGAACCCCCACAGCTTTGTCAACCTGCCCGCTGAGGAGCAGGAGAAGCTGCTCAAGGAGTACGGCAGCCAGAAAGCCGCCGAGAAGGCACTGGAAGAGAAGTACGGCGAGATGGCGCGCCATCCCATCGTGAAGATGTCCAAGAGCCTTGGCAACGTCATCAACCCCGACGAGGTGGTGGACCAGTACGGTGCCGACACCATGCGTCTGTACGAGATGTTCATGGGCGACTTTGAGCAGGCTGCACCGTGGCAGACCTCTGCCATTGCGGGCTGCAACCGCTTCCTTGACCGCGTGTGGGCACTGAGCGACAAGCTGGTGGAGGGCGAGGGCTACCGCCCCGCCATGGAGACCCTGATGCACCAGACCATCAAGAAGGTCAGCGCAGATATCGAGGGCCTGAAGATGAACACCGCCATTGCCCAGCTGATGACGCTGGTCAACGCCCTGTACGACAACGGCGGTGCCACCAAGGCTGAGTTTGAGACGCTGGTGCAGCTGCTGAACCCCTTCGCTCCCCACATGACCGAGGAGCTGTGGGAGAAGCTGGGTCACAGCCACGATGAGCAGCTGGCCTACTATCCGTGGCCTGCCTACGAGGAAGCCAAGTGCGTGGAAGCTGCTGTGGAGATCGCCGTGCAGGTGAACGGCAAGGTGAAGGCACGTCTGAAGGTGCCCGCAGACATCACCGCCGAGGACGCCATTGCCGCCGCCAAGGCAGACCCCGCTGTGGCTGCTGCGCTGGAAGGCAAGCAGCTGGTCAAGGAGATCTACGTCAAGGGTCGTCTGGTCAATCTGGCTGCCAAGGGCTGAGTTTTGCTGCTCCGCTGAATAAGCGTGAACATATCATCACCCGCAGAGGCAGACCTGGCACAGGAAACACCCGGCAGCGTCTGTTCAAAAATCTTTCAAAAGTTTTGAGTAAAAACTTTCAAAAAAAGGTTGACGAACCGGATAAAATGCGCTATACTGTCTACTGTTAGTTACCATGTAACAACGAAATTCCTGCCTCACGGTCCAAGGGAGGGAATAAGATGTCGGAAATTCGTGTTAAAGAGGGCGAGTCGCTGGAAAGCGCACTGCGTCGCTTCAAGCGCAGCACTGCTCGCAGCGGTGTGCTCGCAGAGGTTCGTAAGCGCGAGGCTTACGAGAAGCCGTCTGTTAAGCGCAAGAAGAAGTCCGAAGCAGCCCGCAAGCGCAAGTTCAAGTAATCACTTGCTTGGAATCGCACGTTGCTTTAGATTTTAAACGCGTTGCTAACGCCGATGTAGGGGAGCCTGTTTATGCAGGTTCCCCTATTTTCATTTGTGACGAGAAGCGGCCTCGCCCTCTCCGTCTGCTCCCGCTGGTCGCATCCACCTCTCCCAAAGTGAGGGGCCTTGGCAGTCCACGCAAAGTTTACGGTTTTGCCAAGGGCTCTCCCTTTGGGAGAGCTGCTGAGCGCAAGCGAAGCTGAGAGGGCGAGCCTGTTGAAGGTAAGGAGAAACCTATGCTCATTACCCCCGAATATGTTTTTAAGGACGTTACCCATATCACGCCGGAATGGCTTGCCGCCAAGGGCATCACGGCTCTGGTGCTGGATATCGACAACACCCTGACCGCAGACCGCAGTCAGGAGCTGCCGGAGGAGGTGGCCGCGTGGCTTGCCGCCATGCGCAAAGCCGGGGTAAAGCTGACCATCGTTTCCAACGGTGCAGAAAAGCGGGTGCGCCCCTTTGCCGAAAAGCTGGGGCTTGCCTACTTGTACCGCGCAGCCAAACCCCTGCCTTTTGCGCTGATGGTGGCGCAGCACCGCATGGGCGTGAAGCACCGCCAGATGGCTATGGTGGGCGACCAGCTCTACGCCGACCGCATGGTGGCGGCGCTGTACGGCATCCCCGGGCTGATGGTCATCCCCCGCGGGCCGGACTTGGGCGCACAGGTCATCCTCAAGCGCAAGTGGGAAAAGAAACACTGGCAGAAGTACTACGACCGGGGAGGTAAGACCCTATGAGTGAAGCTTGGAACATCCGGTTCGGCACTGCAGGCACCAGCGACAGCTTTGCCGCCCAAGGCTACAAAAGCAGCTTGGACGTGCCGGAGTACACCGCCAAAATGGGACTGAATGCCTTTGAGTACCAGTGCGGGCGCGGGGTGCGTCTGGGGCTGGATAAGGCCGCCCGCATGGCTGCCCTTGCCGCAGAGCGGGACATCCTGTTCAGCGTCCACGCACCTTATTATATCAGTATGTCCAGTCTGGAAGAGGACAAGCGGCTGAACAGCATCCAGTACTTGCTGCAAAGCGCGGCGGTGTGCCGGGCGCTGGGCGGCAGACGCATCATCTTCCACTCCGGCAGCTGCGGCAAGCAGAGCCGGGAGGCCGCGCTGGAAAAGGCGCTGGATACCATGCGCCGCGCCGTGGCTGCGCTGGACGAGGCTGGCTTTGAGGATATGACCCTGTGCCCGGAGACCATGGGCAAGGTAGGGCAGCTGGGCACGCTGGACGAGGTGCTGGCGCTGTGCGGCGTGGACAGCCGCATCACCCCCTGCATCGACTTCGGCCACCTGAACGCCCGCACACTGGGCGGCATCCAGACCAAGGCGGACTATGCAGCCATTCTGGACCGCATGGCCGAGGTGCTGGGCGATGACCGCGCCCGGCAGTTCCATGTGCACTTTTCCCGCATTGAATACTCGGCGGGCGGCGAAAAGCGCCACTGGACCTTTGCCGATACCCAGTTCGGCCCGGAGCCCCAGCCCCTGATGGAGCTGCTGGCACAGCGCCAGCTGACCCCGGTGGTCATCTGCGAGAGTGCGGGCACACAGGCCGAGGACGCGCAGACGATGCAGCAAATGTACCGCGCAGCGCGGAATGCGTAAAAGATTTTGTGTTTTTATCGTCTTTTTTGCCCAAACCCCTTGCCAAACAGGGGCAGATTGGGTAAAATAAATAGAGATATGCGTTAAGCATCTGAGATTAAATTTATGGAGGAATTCCTATGATTTCTGCAGGCGAGTTTCGCAATGGCGTGACCTTTGAGCAGGACGGCCAGGTTCTTCAGGTCGTTGAGTTCCAGCACGTCAAGCCCGGCAAGGGCGCTGCCTTTGTCCGCACCAAGACCAAGAACGTCATCACCGGTTCTGTGGTCGAGACCAGCTACAACCCCACCGCAAAGTTCCCGCAGGCTTTCATCGAGCGTAAGGACGTGACTTACAGCTACGAGGACGGCGATCTGTACCACTTCATGGACAACGAGACCTACGATGACATCCCCGTCAACGCAGCCGACGTGCCCGATAACTTCAAGTTCTGCAAGGAGAACGAGCTGTGCAAGCTGCTGAGCTACAAGGGCAAGGTGTTCAGCGTCGAGATCCCCAACTTCATCGAGCTGGAAGTCACCCAGACCGAGCCGGGTGTTAAGGGCAACACTGCTACCAACACCCTGAAGCCCGCTACCGTTGAGACCGGCGCCGAGATCCGTGTGCCTCTGTTCATCAACGAGGGCGATCACATCCGCATCGATACCCGCACCGGCGAGTATATGGAGCGCGTCTGATCATTTGTCGCATACCGGGCAGCGGGCAACCGTTTGCCCGGTTTTTGTATTACAAACAAGGAGGGCATTTCAGATGGAACTGAACAAGAAAGCAGCCTACCTGCAGGGCTTAGTGGACGGTCTGGGCGTGGATGAGAGCACCAAAGAGGGTAAGATCATCAAGGCCATGGCCGCTCTGCTGGGCGAGATGGCCGATGCCATTGCCGCCATGGATGAGGATCTGACCCACGCCTACGACCAGATCAACGATCTGAGCGAGGAGCTGGAGGATCTGGAAGCCGACCTGTACGAGGACGAGGATGCCGAGGACGAGGACGACGACGCAGCCGACGAGGATGAGGATGCGGGAGATGACGACATCGCCAGCGAGCCCTTCTACGAGGTAGCCTGCCCCGCCTGCGGCGAGACTGTCTACGTCAGCGAGGATGATCTGGATGCAGGCGAAGCCAACTGCGCCCACTGTGGTGTGACCTTTGAGGTCGCACTGGAAGGCGAGGAGGACGAAGCCAAGGACGCCCCTGTGCAGTACGAGGTGACCTGCCCCGCCTGCGGCAGCACCGCTGTATTTGAAGAGGACGAGCTGCTGGACGGCGCACCCAAGTGCCCCAACTGCGGCGAGCCGCTGGACTTTGAGGTGACCGAGGAGTAAGATTTTCTCTTATTCTTGTGAAAATGGGATCCAGAAAATAGCGCTTTTTGCTGCTGTTTTCCTTTACGACCCCGCTCGTGAAAAGGCAATTTTGGAAAATCCGCAGATTTTCCAAAATTGTAATCTAAAAAGAAATTCCTATGAATATGGCCAAAGCGCACGCGGAGGCCATTCCAAATTGTCCCTATAAAAACGCAATGCCGGGCAGTCCGCAGACTGTCCGGCATTGTTCATTTTAATTTGATTCAGCGGGTCTCGTTGGCCTTCTGCAGCCAGATGCCGCCGATGTCCAGCGCATTGTACAGGCCGTGCTTGGTGGTCTGGCGCGCTACGCGCTCCTGCGGTGCCTTGGTGGTATCGGTAGAAAGCAGCATCAGGTGTACCTTGTCGGCTACCTGCTGCTCGCCCACCGGGGTGGTGGTCAGGATCTGCAGATACAGCACATAGGGGTCGGTCATGCTGCCGTAATACAGCTCGTTGTCCTTGCGGACGAGGGGCTTGCCTTTATAAGTCAGTTTCGGTGTATATGCCATCGTGAAAGCCTCCCTGTCGTTTGATTCATCCTAGTATAACACATTCTGCCTATGGGATGCAAGCGTTTGCGGCAGTGCTCTGTCAGTTTTGCACCAAAACAGCCCCGTACCGTGCAAAACCTGCAGTACATTTTTGGCGAATGGGGTTTGCTGTTGGGTGCAGTTATGCTATACTATAAATAGAACAGCCCGCATTCCGGGCCGGAAGTGAGGGAACGACAATGGCAGATTATCAGGAATACCGGCGGCGCATCCTGCACCGGCGCTGGCGCAGGGTGTTTATCATCGTCGCCCTTCTGGCGCTGGTGGCGCTGCTGAGCGCCATCGGCATTCTGTGGAAGGTGCTGCACCGGGAGCGCGTGGATACCGTCCTGAGCCAAAACACCATTCTGCGGCAGGTGACTACGGATAATACATGGAACACGGTCAACTACCCGCTGGCGCGGCAGCTCCGGGTGCAGACGCTGGAGGGAAGCACCGAGACTGCGCTGGATTTCCGTATGGCGGCGCTGCCGGCCAGCGCTCCGGTGGAAAAAAGCTGGTTTGCGCAGGTCAGTTTTGTGGGCGACAGCCTGACGCAGGGGCTGCAGATCTACGATACCGGTCTGCCCGGGGCGCAGTTCTGCGCTTATAAGGGGGTAGGCCCCAACGCCTTTGTCAACGGTACCAGCTGCAAGCGGGTGGACGGCGTGACAGAGATCCCGCTGGACGCTTTGACCGCCCAGCAGCCCAAGGCCGTCTATGTGCTGCTGGGCAGCAATGTGCTGGGGCGGGACACCGATTACACCAGCTTTCTGACCTACTACCGCCTGATGCTGGACATGATCAGTCAGGCGCTGCCGGATGCAAAAATTTATGTGCAGTCCATCACGCCGGTAAGGCCGGAGGTGAGCGCACAGGAAAATCACGCAGGGCTGAACCGCGACCGCCTGTGCCGCATCAATAATGAACTTGCCGCCATTGCGCTGGAAAAAGATTGCTACTTCCTGAACCTTTGGGAGGTGCTGGCAGACGAAAACGGCGATCTGATCGAAAGCTACGCCCAGCCGGACGGTTACCACATCAAGCCGGAGGGCTACGCCGCATGGGTGGACTACCTTTGCAGCCACACCATGGAGTGAAAAAGAACGTAAAAGGCGCTGTCCGCAAGGACAGCGCCTTTTGTGTTTTATTAGGATTTTTTATCAGAACAGGCCGGTGATTTTGCCATCGGCGTCCACGTCGATGTTCACGGCGGCGGGCTTTTTGGGCAGACCGGGCATGGTCATGATGCTGCCGCAGATCACCACCACAAAGCCTGCACCGGCGGCCAGACGCACCTCGCGCACCTCCATGGTAAAGCCGGTGGGCGCACCGGTCAGCTTGGCGTTGTCGCTGAAGCTGTACTGGGTCTTGGCAATGCACACGGGCAGGTCGCCGTAGCCCATCTCGGTCAGCTCGGCCAGCGTCTTGCTGGCGGCGGCGCTGTAGTTTACGCCATCGGCGCGGTAGATCTTGGTGGCAATGGCGTTGATCTTGTCCTTCAGGGGCATCTCCAGCGGGTAGGTGTACTGGATGGGACGATCCTCCAGAATCTCCAGTACCTTTTCAGCCAGTGCCTTGCCGCCCTCGCCGCCCTTGGCGAACACCTCGCTTAGCACGCAGGGCACGCCCTGCTCGGCGCAGACCTGCTCCACATAAGCCTGCTCCTCGGCGGTGTCGGTGGGGAAGGCGTTGATGGCAACCACCACCGGCAGACCGAAGCCGTTCTTCAGGTTGTCGATGTGACGGATCAGGTTGGAAGCACCGGCCTTGACAGCTTCGAGGTTGGGCTGGTTCAGGTCTGCCTTGGCTACGCCGCCGTGGCTCTTGAGGGCGCGCACGGTAGCCACCAGCACACAGGCAGAGGGGGCAATACCGGCATAGCGGCACTTGATATCCAGGAACTTCTCCGCGCCCAGATCCGCGCCGAAGCCTGCCTCGGTGATGGTGTAGTCTGCCAGCGAAAGGCTGAGCTTGGTGGCCAGCACGCTGTTGCAGCCGTGGGCAATGTTGGCAAAGGGGCCGCCGTGGATGATGGCGGGGTTATTCTCCAGCGTCTGCACAAGGTTCGGATCCAGTGCGTCCTTCAGCAGGGCGGTCATGGCACCGGCTGCGCCGATCTCACCGGCAGTCACCGGCTTGCCGTCGTAGGTGTAGGCGCACACGATGCGGGACAGCCGCTCCTTCAAATCGGAGATGCTGGTGGCAAGGCAGAAGATTGCCATGACCTCGCTGGCGACCGTGATGTCAAAGCCGTCCTCGCGGGGGGTACCATTCACCTTGCCGCCCAGACCGTCCACGATAAACCGCAGCTGCCGGTCGTTCATGTCCATGCAGCGCTTCCAGGTGATGCGGCGGGGGTCGATATTCAGCGGGTTGCCCTGCTGGATGCTGTTGTCGATCATGGCAGCCAGCAGGTTGTTGGCGGTGCCAATGGCGTGCAGGTCGCCGGTAAAGTGCAGGTTGATATCCTCCATGGGCACCACCTGTGCGTAACCGCCGCCGGCAGCGCCGCCCTTTACGCCGAACACGGGGCCAAGGCTGGGCTCGCGCAGGCAGAGCATGGTCTTTTTGCCCAGTGCGTTCATGGCATCGGCCAGACCCACGCTGGTGGTGGTTTTGCCCTCACCGGCAGGGGTGGGGCTGATGGCAGTGACAAGGATCAGCTTGCCCTGCTTTTTGGCGTTGTGGATCAGCCGGTGGTCGATCTTGGCCTTATAGCGGCCATAGGGGATCACACTTTCGTCCTCCAGGCCCAGCTGAGCTGCGATCTGGGTGATGGGCTTCATTTTGGCTTCCTGCGCGATCTCGATATCGGTCTTCATACAGACATCCTCCTTGATAGCAAAAAAGGACAGCTTTGCGCAGCAATTGCGCAAGGCTGCCCAGACGGTCGGCATTGACATCCCATGCACCCCTGCACTGTGGTGCTCCACAAGGTTCCGTCAGCAGGGATGCGGTCTATGCTGTAAAGATAGCACACCACCGGGGTGTTTGTCAAGGAGGTACAGTTACAAAAATCACCCATAAATGCAGAAAATTTTTTGCGTTATCCAAGGGTTTGTGCTATACTTATTCTGGGTTATTATGAAAACAACGACAGAAAGCAGGAAATCCATATATGCTGCAAAACCCTCAGTTACATTATCTGGACAACGCGGCCACCACCATCGTAGCGCCGGAGGTGGCGGACGTCATAAACAAGGCCATGCGGGAGCACTGGGCAAACCCTTCCAGCTTATACGGCCCGGGCGCGCGCAGTGAGGAGGCTTTGAATGCCGCCCGCGCCGCCGTAGCGCGCACGCTGGGCTGCAAAAGCCGGGAGCTGTATTTTACCTCCTGCGGCAGCGAGAGCAACAATCTGGCGCTGCTGGGCGCGGTGCAGACCCGAACCTTCGGCAAGGGCATCGTGGTGTCCGGCTTCGAGCACCCCAGTGTGCAGCGCCCGCTGGAGCGGCTGGCAAAGCAGGGCTACGACGTTACCGTGGTAGCCCCCCGGGCAGACGGCACGTTGGATATTGCCGCCATGCTGGAGCGGGTGGACAAAAACACCATCCTTGTGGCCTGCATGATGGTGAACAACGAGATCGGCACCCGCAACGATGTAGAGCGCCTTGCCGCCGAGGTAAAGCGCCGCAACAGCCGCACCATCGTCCATGTGGACGCGGTGCAGGCGTGGATGCGTGTGCCCATCAAGTTGGACAACATCGATACGCTCTCGGTGAGCGGCCACAAGATCCATGCCCCCAAGGGCATTGGTGCGCTTTACCTTTCCGACAGGCTGGTGCAGGCCTTCCAGCCGCCTTATCTGGGCGGCGAGCAGGAGCGGCAGATGCGCCCCGGCACCGAAAACCTGCCCTACGCCATGGGTCTGGCCGCAGCGGCCACCCGCCTGGCAAAGACCATGAAGAGCCGGGACACCGCCATGCGTGCGCTGAACCGGCAGCTGCGGGAGGGGCTGAAAGCCTTCCCGGAGGTGGTCATCAACAGCCCGGAGAACGCCGTGCCCGAGGTGCTGAACTTCAGCGAGATGTGCATCAAGAGCGAGACGATGCTGGCTTTTCTGGCCGAGGAGCAGATCTACGTTTCCTCGGCCAGTGCCTGCGGGCGCGGTCAGCCCAGCCACACGCTGGCGGCCATGGGGCGCGACCCGCTTGCCATCGACACTGCCATCCGGGTGTCCTTCTGTGCCGATAACACCCCGGAGGATGTGGATGCCTTCCTCAACCGCTTCGAGGACGGCATGAAGCATTTGCAGAAGATCAGAAAGTAAAAACGGAAGCCGCAGAACGGCTGATAGTTTCTCTGAGGACCGTCCGCTGGGGTGGGACCCTGTTGCCCGCAGGGCAATAGGGCGGGCGATGGAATGGCTTGCAACAGCAACGACCGCCGCCAGCGGCGGAAACAGAGAGTTGCTGTTGGGGCAGCGGCCAGCAAGACGCAAGTGCCGCCCAAGGCACGATGCGAATGCTGGGTGCCGCAACCCGAACTCGTGTCCGAAGAGAAAGCTATCAGCCGTTCTATGGGAAGATGCAGTTTGCCTGCGCGACCCCAATGCGTGAAAGGGTGAATGGAAAATGACCGCAGTCATTTTCCATTCACAGATAAAAATAATTCATCCGCTGAATATGGCCAGAGCGAAAGCGGAGGCCATTATAAATCCCACATCAGGAGATGCAACATTTATGAAGGAAATTATTATGGGCTATCAGGGCGAGATGTCCCTGAAAGGCCTCAATCGCAACCAGTTCGAAGCAGCCATGATGAAGATCCTGCGCTACCGCCTTAAGACGGTGGGCAAGTTCAAGGTGTACTGCACCCAGTCCACCTTTTATATGGAGCCCGAGGAAGAGGACGTGGATATGGACCTTGCCTTTGAGCGGGTCAGCAAGGTGTTCGGCCTTGCCGCGCTCAGCCGCGCCGTGGTGTGCGAAAAGGATTTCGATACCATCTGCCAGACCGCCGAGGACTATCTGGGCAGCGCGCTGCACGGCATCCGCACCTTCAAGGTGGAAGCCCGCCGCGCCGATAAGACCTACCCCATGACCAGCCCGGAGCTGATGCGGGAGCTGGGCGCTTACCTGCTGGGCAAGCACAACTACCTGAAGGTGGATGTGCATAACCCGCAGTTCAAGGTGATCGTGGAAATTCGCGATTACGGTGCGTATATTCACGGCCCGAAAATACCGGGCGAGGGCGGTCTGCCCGTGGGTACCAGCGGCCGTGCTCTGAATATGCTCTCCGGCGGTATCGACAGTCCGGTGGCGGCCTATCGTATGGCAAAGCGCGGTCTGGCACTGGATCACATCCATTTTGCGTCCCCCCCGTATACTTCTGAGCGTGCAAAACTAAAAGTAAAGGCTCTTGCGCAGCTTATCACTGTGTATACCGGCAGCGCCAACCTGTTCGTGGTGCCCTACACAAAACCGCAGGAATACATCCGGGATAACGCCCCGGATGTGCTGTTCACGGTGCTGATGCGCCGCAGCATGATGCGCATTGCAAACGTGATCGCCAAAAAGCAGGGCTGCGAAGCGCTGGTTACCGGCGAGAGTCTGGCACAGGTGGCAAGCCAGACCGTCAAGGCGCTGCAGTGCACCGATGCCGCACAGGATCTGCCCATCCTGCGCCCGCTCATCGGTATGGACAAGACCGAAATCATTGAGACCTCCCGCCATATCAATACCTTTGAGACCAGCATCCTGCCCTACGAGGACTGCTGCACCATCTTCACCCCGCCGCACCCGAAGATCCGCCCCGAGCTGGAGGAGATCCTTGCCGCCGAAGCCGCCATGCCCGGCCTTGCCGCGCTGGAAGCCGAAGCCGCAGAGCAGACCGAGCGCATCCGGGTGCGCATCACCGATCAGGTAGAATTCGAGGGTTGATTTGTCCATGACAGCAGAGATCATCAGTGTGGGTACCGAGCTGCTGCTCGGCAATATTCTTAACACCAATGCCCAGTACCTCAGCCGGGAGCTGGCTGCACTGGGCATCACCGTCCGGCGGCAGAGCACCATCGGCGATAACCATGGCCGTCTGGCAGATTTTGTCAACGAAGCTAAGCAGCGGTGCGACCTGCTGGTGTTCACCGGCGGGCTGGGTCCCACGGCGGACGACCTGACCAAGGAGACAGTGGCCGCCTGCTTTGGCGACACCCTTACCTTTGACCCGGACGAGTGGCAGAAGATCGTGGACTTCTTTACCCGCACCGGGCGCGAGACCACCCCCAACAACCGCAAGCAGGCCATGGTGCCGGTGCACGGGCATAAGGTGGTCAACCACCACGGCACCGCGCCGGGCGCATGGTTCGAGCAGGACGGCCACTGCGCCGTACTGATGCCCGGTGTTCCCCATGAGATGAAGGCCATGTGGGAGGAAAGCGTGCGCCCGCTGCTGCTGGCGCGGCAGAGTTGTGCCCTGCACAGCCTGACGCTGCGGGTGCTGGGCGGCGAGAGCAATCTGGAATACCGGGTGCGTCCGCTGCTAGAGAACCCGAACCCCACCGCCGCCATCTACTGCAAGACCGGCGAGTGCGAGATCCGCATCACCGCCCGGGCGCAGAATGACGCCGAGGCGCAGACGATGTGCCGCGCCTACGCCAAAAAGTTCTATGATCTGCTGGGTGATGCGGTGTATGATGAGGATGTCGCCGGGTTAGAAGAGACGGTGGTGCATACGCTGCAGGCCAACGGCCTGACTATTGCCACCGCCGAAAGCTGCACCGGCGGCATGATCGCCCAGCGCCTGACCAGTGTGTCCGGCGCAAGCGAGGTGTTTGGCTACGGCTTTGTGACCTACTGGGAGCAGGCCAAGGCGAAGCTTGTCGGGGTGGACCCGGCGGTCATTGCGCAATATAATGTGGTGTCGGCTCCCGTGGCGGCGCAGATGGCGCTGGGCGCGGCAAAAGCCGCCGGTGCGGATATCGCGGTCAGCGTTACCGGTCTGGCGGGCCCCGGCGGCGGCGATGCCGTCCGGCCTGTGGGCACGGTGTATCTGGGCGCTGCCCGGGGAGACAAAGTGTATGTGAAAAAACTGTTCGTCTCCCGCCCGGACCGTGCGCTCATCCGCGCCCGCGCCGCACAGACTGCGCTGGAACTGGCGCTGCGGCTGGCACAGGGCAAGACCCCGACCGGTACGCAGGTGCTGGCCGAAAGCGCACAGCATGACCCCGCCGCCCTGACCGCCTTGGACGAGACCCTGCGGGCAGAGTGAGAGCGGCCCCTGCGGCCGCAGGGGGGATGCGTCATGACAAAGGAAGAAAACCGCCCGGCAGGCTGCGTGCTGCGGCTGTTCGGTACACCGGAGCAGACCGTGCAAAAGGCTGTGGCAGCCCTGCCGGACACTTGGCAGGGCACGGTGCACTGCCGCACCCGGGGCGCGGAAACACTGGTGGCGCTGCAAAGCAGCACCCCGCAGCAGTTGCGCCGGGCGGTACAGCTGCTGCGGACAAGCCTTGCCCCGGCGTTGTACGGGGAAGGGGAGCAGACCCTTGCCGCCGCCGCAGTGCAGGCGCTGGAGCAGCACCGCAAGCTTTTGGTGTGCAGCGATGCTGCCGCCGGGGCGCTGCTGGAGACCCGGCTGGAAAACCTTCCCGGCGCAGAAAAAGTGTTCGATTTTGGGGCCATGAGCTACGCCAACGCCGCACTCAACGCCCGGCTCAGCCGCAAGCTGCGCAAGGCACCGCAGGCAGAGCCTGCCCGCACACTGGCGCGGGTGCAGGCCATGCAGCGGCTGACCGGTGCCGCGCTGGCGGTGGGCTGTGTGGAGCTGCCCCACAGTCGGCTGTTGCTGGTGGGCGGCAAAAAGGGCTGCTGGCTGCGGTGCGTATCGCCGGATGAGAACCCCGGGCTGTGGCTGCTGGATATGCTGCGCCGCGCTGCCTGCGGTCTGCCGCAGGCAGGGGGCACAAGCTGGCAGCCCTACGGTAAAGCAGTACCGGATACAGCTCTGATGCCTGCCACCCTCACGGCTGTACCGCTCGTGCCGCCGCGCCCGAAGCGCCGCAGGTTGGGCAAGGCGCTGGCAGTGCTTTTGCTGCTGGCACTGGCAGCACTGGCTGCGGGCTGGTACTATACCGGCGGCGACCTTGCCGCCCTGCCCCAAAAGCTGCAAAGCCTTGGTGCAGAAAGCCTGCCCCACGCCGGGGCAAGGCTGATATAACAAAAAAGTGCCGGAAACGATCAAGGTCGTTTCCGGCACTTTTGCTGTTTACTGGTGATCTGCCAGCCAGCGCAGCGCCATATAGGTGTAGGCTGCTGTGCCGCGGTACAGGATGCTGTCGTCAAAGCGCACTTTGGGGTGGTGCTGGCCGTAGGTGTAGCCCTCCTTGGCGTTGCCTGCGGCTAAGAACATACTCACGGTGGGCACTTCATGGCTGACAAAGGCAAAATCCTCACTGCCGCCGCCGGGTTTGCCGCCGGTGAGCGGGGTCATGTCCATAGCGCCCTTGCCCAGCAGCTCGGTCATATAGGTCAGGGCATTGCCTGCCAGCGGGGTGTCTACTACCATGCAGGGGCAGTAATCGCTGAACTCCACCTCGGCGGTGCAGCGGTAGGCGGTGGCCACGCCCTGCGCAATTTCGGTCATGCGCTGGTGGATAAGGGCGCTGACCTTCTGCTCCGGGTCTACGGTGCGGATAGTGCCCCACATATCGGCAGTATCCGGGATGACATTGGAAGCCTTGCCGGCCTCGAACCGGCCGGTGGTGAACACGCCAAAGCCTGCGGGGTCCAGCTCGCGGCTGTTGATCTCCTGCAGGGCAATGTGGATGTGCGCCGCTGCGGTGATGGGGTCGATGCAGGCGTTGGGCATGGAGCCGTGGCCGCCCTTGCCGTGCACAACGATGTGGTACTGCTCGCAGCTGGCCATGGTAATGCCGCCGCCCGGCACCAGCACCATACCGGCGGGCAGGGGCATCCCGGCCAGCACATGGAACATGACGGCTGCGTCTACTTTGGGATTTTCCAGCAGGCCGCTGTTTATCATATCCAGCGAGCCCTGAAAGATCTCCTCTGCGGGCTGGAACTCCAGCTTTACCGTGCCCTCAATCTCGTCCTCGTGCTCCTTGAGCAGCTTGGCCGCACCCAGCACCATGGCGGTGTGCATATCGTGGCCGCAGCCGTGCATCTTGCCGGGCAGCTCAGAGGAAAACTCCTCGCCGGATTCCTCCTGCAGGGGCAGCGCGTCCATGTCGCCCCGCAGCAGGATCACCTTGCCGGGACGCTTGCTCCCTGCAAGCGCCACCACGCCGCACTTGCCGCAGTCCTGCGGGGTGTAGCCCATCTCGGTCAGCGCCTTTTTGACCAGTGCCTTGGTCTGGGGCAGGTCAAAGCCCACCTCCGGGTGACGGTGCAGCGTGCGCCGCCACTCCTGCAGCTGGGGCTCCAGCGCCTTGGCGGCTTCCAACAGTTTTTCCGGTGCGATCATTGTAAAATCAACTCCCTCTGAATTTATGCGGAAAACCCTCTCGGCCACGGCAGGGAGGGCTTTGCCTTACAGTTATTCTTCCCCGCCGTTATTGCCATTGGGGTGATACTGGGCGCAGGTGCACTTTTTGAACTTCAGGCCGCTGCCGCAGGGGCAGGGATCGTTGCGGCCAATCTTGACCACACGCACCGGCTGACCCTTGGGGCTGCCCTTGACGCCGGGTGCACCGTTGCCGGGCACAAAGCCTTCGCCGGTGGGCTTTGCCACCTGCTCCCGCTTGGGAGCGGAACCGGCGGCGCGCAGCTCGATGGTCAGCAGCATCTTGACGCTGGACTCCCGGATGGAATCCACCATCTGGTCGAACATATCAAAGCCCTCGATGCGGTATTCCACCACCGGATCCTTCTGGCCGTAGCCGCGCAGCGCGATGCCCTGCCGCAGCTGGTCCATGTTGTCGATGTGGTCCATCCACTGGCGGTCTACGCACTTGAGCAGGCAGATGCGCTCCAGCTCGCGCATAACGGGTGCGCCGTAGCGCACTTCCTTGGCCTGCAGGATCTGCATCCCGCGGTCGTACAGCATATCGGCAATGCCCTGCTGGGAGAGATTGTCAAAGTCCGCCACAGTGTAGTGGAAGTCGGCATCAGTGGTCAGCCAGCCCTGATAGTGGCGGCGCAGGGCACCGAAATCCCACTCGTCCTTCACATCGCCGGAAAGGAACTGGGCGCAGCTGGAATCGATGTTCTCCCGCAGCATCTTGTGCATCTCGGTGCTGATGTCCTCGCCGTCCAGCACCTTGCGGCGCTGCCCGTAGATGATCTCACGCTGCTGGTTCATCACATCATCGTACTTCAGCACGTTTTTACGGATCTCGAAGTTGCGGCCCTCCAGCTTCTTCTGGGCGCTTTCCAGCGTATTGGTGATCATACGGTTCTCGATGGGGGTATCCTCGTCGATCTTCAGGGTGTTCATCAGGCCGGACACCCGGTCGCCGCCGAACAGGCGCATCAGGTCGTCCTCAAGGCTCAGGTAGAAGCGGGAAGCGCCCGGGTCGCCCTGACGGCCGGCACGGCCGCGCAGCTGGTTGTCGATACGGCGGCTCTCGTGGCGCTCGGTACCGATGATGAACAGGCCGCCTGCGGCGCGCACCTCGTCGGCTTCGGCGTCGATGGCGGGCTTGTACTGGGCGTACAGCTGGTCAAAACGCTGACGTGCCGCCAGAATGTTGGCATCGGTGGTCTCGCCGTGGCCGTTGGCTTCGGTCAGCAGCAGCTCCACGGCTGCCGGGTCGGCGTCCTGCGGGGTCTCGGGGCTGAGCAGGTTCTCGCAGAAGTGCTCCTTGCGCATCTGGGCCTTTGCCATGAACTCGGCGTTGCCGCCCAGCATGATATCGGTACCACGGCCTGCCATGTTGGTGGCGATGGTGATGGCACCCTTTTTACCGGCCTGCGCTACGATCTCGGCTTCGCGCTCGTGGTTCTTGGCGTTCAGCACGTTGAAATCCCGGGTGTGGCGCTGTAACATTTTGGCGAGCGTCTCACTCTTTTCCACGCTGACAGTACCCACCAGCACGGGCTGGCCGTTTTTGTGGCACTCCATCACCTGCTCGATGACGGCGCGGTACTTGCCCTCCACGGTCTTGTAGATGGCGTCCGGGTAGTCCTTGCGCTGTACCGGGCGGTTGGTGGGCACACTGACGATGTTCAGGCCGTAGATCTCGGTGAACTCGGTGGCTTCGGTGCGGGCAGTACCGGTCATACCGGACAGCTTTTTGTACATACGGAAGTAGTTCTGGAAGGTGATGGTGGCCAGCGTCTTGCTCTCGGCGGCGATCTTCACGCCCTCCTTGGCTTCGATGGCCTGATGCAGACCCTCGTTGTACCGGCGACCGATCATCAGACGACCGGTGAACTCGTCCACGATGATGACCTGACCATCCTTGACCACATAGTCGATGTCCCGCTGCATCACGCCGTAGGCCTTGATAGCCTGATCAATGTGGTGGGCAAGGGTCATGTTCTCGGCGGCGGCAAGGTTCTCTACCTTAAAATAGGCTTCAGCCTTTTTGATGCCGGCAGCGGTCAGGGTGCAGGTCTTGTGCTTTTCGTCCACAACGTAATCGCCATCGGCCTGCTCATCGGTGGAGACCTTATCTTCCAGCTCCACCACCACGCTCTTGTGCAGGGTGCGCACAAAGCGGTCCACCTGCGTGTACAGGCTGGAAGAATCCTCGCCGCGGCCGGAGATGATCAGGGGAGTGCGGGCCTCATCGATCAGGATGGAGTCCACCTCGTCCACGATGGCGTAGGCGTGGCCGCGCTGCACCATGTTGGCCTTATAGGTCACCATGTTGTCGCGCAGGTAGTCAAAGCCGAACTCGTTGTTGGTGCCGTAGGTGATATCGGCGTTGTAGGCATCCCGGCGGGCGTCGCCGTCCATGCCCTGCACGATCAGACCAACGGTCAGCCCCAGCCAGCGGTAGAGCTTGCCCATCCACTCGCTGTCGCGCTTGGCCAGATAGTCGTTGACGGTAACAATGTGCACCCCTTCGCCGGTCAGGGCGTTCAGGTAGGCGGGCAGGGTAGCCACAAGGGTCTTGCCCTCACCGGTCTGCATCTCGGCAATATCGCCGCGGTGCAGGGCAATGCCGCCGGTCACCTGCACGGGGAAATGCTTCATGCCCAGCACACGCCATGCGGCTTCGCGGCAGACGGCAAAGGCATCCGGCAGGATGTCATCCAGCGTTTTGCCCTCGGCCAGCTGCTGCTTAAAGGCGGCAGTCTGCGCCTGTAAGTCGGCATCGGACATGGCCTGATACTTGGGTTCCAGCGCCAGCACCTGTTTGGTGATGGGATTTACCTTTTTCAGCTCCCGGTCAGAGAAGCTGCCAAAAAGTTTTTCAACAAGGGACATAGGTCACACCTCATAAATCTTAAAAATCGGGCTGTGATGCGCCCGGGATCGCGCATAACAATACAAATATATGATACACCAAAGCGGCAGACACGTCAAACCTGCAAGGCTATTTTAGCCCGCTTTTACATGAACTTTCTGTAAAAAGATGCTGCAGGCCGTTCACAGTTCCCCGATACCCCGGCAGCACGCTTTATTTTCGCCCTATCGCTTTTGGGGGAATCGTGGTAGAATAGGGCTATCATTGATAGGGAGGGCTGTACTTATGCTCAAACGGCTGCGCACCGCGCACCCCATTCTTTATTGTATCCTGTCCGAGGTGCTGTTCCTTGGCAGCATGGTCGTGTTCAGCCTGCTGGCTACCATCGTGCTGGCAGCGGCAGGCGCGGACTTTGACACCATGGACGGCTATCTGTTTGGCTCTGTGCAGGAAGCTGTCGGGCTGGCGGTGGCACTTTTGCTGCTGGCCCGCACCGGCAGGCTGGATCTGCTGCGCCGGCGCGGCTGCGGCTTTCTGAACGGGCTGCTGGTGGGGATGTACCCGCTGTTCTTCATCGGGTACACGGCCTTTGGGACGCTGGCCTTTGGCCGCCCGGACACGCCGCTGCTGCCGCTGCCCCGCATCCTGACCTTTTTGCTGAACATGATCTTTGTGGGCGTGGCCGAGGAGCTGGTGTTCCGGGGCATCATTGCCCAGACCCTGCTGGAGCGCTACGGCACCGCCCGCGCCGGGGTGTGGAAAGCCTGCCTTGTGTCCGGCGTGCTGTTTGGCGCGGCGCACCTGAGCAACCTGCTCGGCTCGGCGCCTTTTGGCGTGCTGATGCAGTGCGTATTTGCGGCGTCGCTGGGCGTGATGCTGGCCGCCATCTACTTCCGTACCGGCAATTTGTGGGTGACGGTGTTCCTGCACAGCGCCATGGACATTGCCGCCATGCTCATCGGCGGGTTGTACGGCACCACCAGCGTGGCCGAGAGCGTAAGCGGCTACGATGCTTCGCGGCTGCTGTCGGTGGCGGTGTACCTGATCCCCACCGTGTTTCTGCTGCGCAAAAAGAAGCTGCCGGAGGTGCAGCTGTACTGGGGCGGCATTGTAAAAAATTAAGGCTTGCGGACAAAAATCTTCTTGCAATCTGCTGTGCAATCTGGTATACTGTATCTGTTACCGTGGCACGGGGCTGGGAGTATGCCCGCTTTTGGGAGAACCGTTTCCCGCCGCTGTGCCATAGGCAGATAAATTACTTGAAAGAGGTACTGTATTATGAATAAGCAGGAAGTTATGGCCAAAGTCGCTCTGACCGAGAAGGACACTGGCTCCCCCGAGGTTCAGGTCGCTCTGCTGACCGCTCACATCAACGAGCTGAACGAGCACCTGAAGAAGAACCCTAACGATCACCACAGCCGCCGCGGTCTGCTGAAGATGGTTGGCCGTCGCCGCAATCTGCTGGCTTATCTCCAGAAGAAGGACATCGAGCGTTACCGTGCTCTGATCGCAACTCTGGGTCTGCGTAAGTAATTTTAACGGAGGGCAGGTACCGCAATGGTACCTGCCCTTTGCTTTATGTATAGCTCCATGTATCCCATGCGCACAAAATAGCGGTGGCAGCGTATTGCAGCAGTAAATCGAACGCCCGTGCCTGCGGGCAGGGACGCTGGATTTATTGCTATAATGCGCACGCCACGGCTTTTTGGATAGAACGATCCGAAAAACAAGGAGGCAGAAACAATGGCAATCGAATTTGGTTCCCGCAAAGAGACCTTTGACAACTTCAAGGTCTACGAAACCATGCTGGCCGGCCGCCCGTTCAAGGTTGAAATGGGCAAGATGTGTGGCCTGTCCAATGCCAGCGCACTGATCCGCTACGGCGAGACCTGCGTGATGTGCAACGTGGTCATGAGCCCCAAGCCCCGCGAGGGCGTAGATTTCTTCCCGCTGAACGTGGAGTACGAGGAAAAGCTCTACGCCGCAGGCCGCATTCCCGGCAGCTTTATGCGCCGTGAGGGCCGCCCCGGCGAGCGCGCCATCCTGACCAGCCGCGTGGTGGACCGCCCCATGCGCCCGCTGTTCCCCAAGGAGATGCGCAACGACGTGTGCATCACCATGACCGTCATGAGCCTTGACCCGGATTGCAGCCCCGAGATCGCCGGCATGATCGGCGCTTCTCTGGTGACCGCCGTGTCCGATATCCCGTGGAACGGCCCCATCGGCGGCGTGCAGGTGGGCTTGGTTGACGGCGAGATCGTGCTGAACCCCACGCAGGAGCAGCGCAAGGTGAGCGACCTTGCCCTGACCGTTGCCGCCACCATGGACAAGATCGTGATGATCGAGGCCGGTGCCAACGAGGTGGACGAGGACACCATGCTGACCGCTATCAAGACCGCACACGTTGAGATCAAGAAGATCATCGAGTTCATCAACAAGATCGTGGCCGAGCGCGGCAAGCCGAAGATCGACTTCCAGGTTGTGGGTCTGGACATGGACGTGTTCCACGCCATCCAGAACAAGTATCTGGACGACTTCAAGGCCGCTATGGACACCGACGACAAGAACGTGCGTGATGCAGCCCTGCTGCCTATCATGGACAAGATCGCCGAGGAATATCCCGACCTGTCTGCCGCCGATCTGGATCTGGTAAGCTACAAGATGCAGAAGTTCGTGGTGCGCCGCTGGCTGCTGGATGAGGGCAAGCGCGTGGACGGCCGCGGCATCAACGAGATCCGCCCGCTGGCCGCAGAGGTGGGCATCCTGCCCCGCGTGCACGGCTCCGGTATGTTCACCCGTGGCCAGACGCAGGTGCTTACCACCTGCACGCTGGGCGGCACCAAGGACAACCAGCTGATGGACGATCTGACCGACGAGCAGACCAAGCGCTATATCCACCACTATAACTTCCCGCCGTATTCCGTGGGCGAGGCACGCGCACCGCGCAGCCCCGGCCGCCGCGAGATCGGTCACGGTGCACTGGCCGAGCGTGCTCTGGTGCCGGTGCTGCCCTCTCTGGAGGAGTTCCCCTACACCATCCGCTGCGTGTCCGAGGTGCTCAGCTCTAACGGCTCCACCTCTCAGGCTTCCATCTGCGGCTCTACGCTGGCACTGATGGACGCAGGCGTGCCCATCAAGGCTCCGGTTGCGGGCATTTCCTGCGGCCTGATCACCGAGGGCGAGCGCTGGATGACCATGCTGGACATTCAGGGCGTGGAGGACTTCCACGGCGATATGGACTTTAAGGTCGGCGGCACCCGCAAGGGCATTACCGCCATCCAGATGGACATCAAGATCGACGGCCTGACCTACGACATCATTGCCGAGGCCTTCGAGAAGTGCCGCAAGGGTCGGCTGTATATTCTGGACGAGATCATCAAGCCCGTGATCGCCCAGCCCCGTCAGGAGCTGAGCCGCTGGGCACCCAAGATGTTCAGCATGATGATCCCCACCGACAAGATCAAGGACGTCATCGGTAAGGGCGGCAAGGTCATTCAGGACATCTGCGCCACCTGCAACTGCAAGATCGACGTGCAGGAGGACGGCCATGTGTTCGTCTCCGCCGTGGATCAGGAGGACGCAAAGCGCGCCATCTTTACCATCAAGACCATTGTGGAGGACCCCGAGATCGGTGCCATCTACAAGGGCAAGGTGACCCGCCTGATGAACTTTGGTGCCTTTGTGGAGATCGCTCCGGGCAAGGAAGGCCTTGTGCACATCTCCAAGCTGGACACCAAGCGCGTGGAGCGGGTAGAGGACGTGGTTGCCGTGGGCGATGCCATCGTGGTCAAGGTGACCGACATCGACCAGCAGGGCCGCATCAACCTGAGCCGCCGCGATGCCATTCTGGCACTGGAAGCCAAAAAGGCCGCTCAGCAGCAGTAAAACATAATACGGATTGCATAAATCGAGAGCCGCTGTACAGAACGTACAGCGGCTTTTTTTGCGTGTGTAACTCCCTCAGTCAAACCCTGCGGGTTTGCCAGCTCCCTCGGGGAGGGAGCCTCTGGCGCTGCCGGACACTTTGCGGTTGCGCCGGAAGCTTTGCCGCCATGCCAAAGGCCCCATCTCAGAGGGGGCTGTCGAGCGAACGCGAGACTGGGGGAGTTTTCCCCCAACAAAAAAACTCCCCCTTGCGGGGGAGAGGGCACGGCGCGCCGTGCTGGAAGGGAGTAGGGTTCAGTGTTCCTTTTTGCCCTGACGGTTCAGCACCCAGCCGACGGCAAACAGCAGCACACCGCTGCAGGCCAGCACCGGCACAGGCCAGTTCAGCTGACCGGTCTGGGGCAGAACGGGCTTATCCGGGTTAGAAGGGGAGACCGGGTTATCCGGGTTCTCGGGGCTTACGGGATTGTCCGGGTTGCCGGGACTTACCGGGTTATCCGGTGTGCCGGGGCTCACCGGCGTATCCGGGGTGTCCGGCTGCTCCGGAAGATCGGGGGTGTCCGGCGGCGTGTCCGGCGTATCCGGGGGAGTGTCAGGGGTGTCTGGGGGCGTTTCGGGGGTGTCCGGCGGGGTCTCCGGCGTATCCGGGATGGTAGCGCCTACCTTGGGAGTGGCGTCCACATCGTAGATCCAGCTGTCGCCATCCGGCAGGGGAATGGACACAAGGAAGGGCTTGATGGCTTCGTAGCCGTGGGAAGCCTCGGTCTGCATGACCAGATACAGCCCCTGCGGCAGCTTGGTAAAGTCGGCGTAGCCTTCCTCGTCAACGTTCTGCTGGGCGGCAACGGCGGGCACGGTGGGCAGATACTTTGCCAGCTGGTCAGCCAGCGTGCTGTCGGAAAGATCGCCCAGCGGCACGCCGCAGCCCGTAAAATCGCCGGTATAGGCGTAGGACAGGTTGCCGCCGGTGCGCTTGACGGCGGCAACCTGATACAAGGTCAGCTCGCCGCCGCGCAGGGGCACATCGTTGTGGGTGTCGTACAGACGGACGTGGAGCGAGCCCAGCCGCCCGGACACAAGGCTGGCACTGGTGGCAAAGGCCGGCAGGGCGCAGCATACCACAAGGCACACAGCCAGCAGCACAGCTGCCAGACGATGACGCAGATCAATGCTTTTCATGTTCTTCACCTCTTGTTTTCTTGCGTTTGCGTGTGGAAAGCAGCATACCGATCAGCAGGATCAGCAGCATGGGCAGCGCCATGACGGGCGCAACGATGATAGGCTCTATCTTGAGCGCTTCGGCAGTAACACGGATGTGCTTGTACTGATCCGGGGTCTCCACGCGGTGACCGCGTACCAGCAGGCGGTGGGTGTTGATGCCGTAGGGGGTGCAGGTCATCAGGGTGACGTAATCCTTGCCTTCGGCGATCTTCAGCTCGTCGGTCTCGGTGGGCAGCACGATGGAAATTTTGTCCACCTCGTAGGTGAGCACCCGATCCAGCACGGTGATGGTAAAGGTATCGCCCACTTCCAGCTGGTCAAGGTTGGTAAACAGCTTTGCGCTGGGCAGGCCGCGGTGCGCCGAGATGACCGCGTGGGTGGACGCGCCGCCCACCGGCAGGCTGGTGCCCTCCAAATGGCCTGCGGCGATCTGCAATACGCTGTCGCTGGTGCCGTGGTAGATGGGCAGCTCCACGCCTATTTTGGAGATGGTGATGTAACCCATAATGCCCGTGCCGGTAATATCCAGCGTGTCGGCGTAGCCAGTAAGCTGATCCGGGCGGTAGAGCGCGTACTCGTTGGCGGCTACCTGTGCGTTAAAGGCATCGGCGGCGTCAAAGTATCCGCTGTAATCCGCATCGGTCATGTTGTCCACGTCCTGCGCGTAGCTTGCCACAGCGCGGGACTGGTTGCGCTGGTTGACGTAATCGCTGATGGTGGGGTATAACATCACGGATAGACCCACGAAAAAGACGAGGATCAGTATAATGGTGCTTTTGTTCTTTTTCATGGGCTACTCCCTAACGTTATAGTTTCAGGATCAGAGCAGGGGGCTTTGCAGCCCCGCTCTGTGCTGGGGAAAAGGAGAAGTTAGCGGTTCTCCATGCGCTTTTTGGTAATGAGCAGGATAGCTGCTGCAACCATCAGGCCGCCGCCGATCACATAGAAGATGGTGGTGCCGATGCCGCCGGTGCCGGGCAGGGTAGTGCCGATATTATTGACGACATTCGTAGACAGAGAGCCAGCGGTTTTATCAACATCAAAGGTGATCTCACCAATCACCTTGTTGCCGCTCAAAGAGGTCAGAACATTATCACGAGTGGAAATAGAATCCCAATCAATTTTATGATCAGCGGTGACAGTAAAGGTGATGGGGCTGATGGTGTTATAGTGGGCGGGGGTTACAGTCTCGGTCAGCGTGTACTCGCCGTCATCCAGACCGGACAGCGTAAACTGAGTCAAGGTAGTGTTAACGTCCATAGTCTTGACAACATCCGTGCCGTTCTTGGTCTTTTTGGTCAGAGTGAACTGTGCACCTTCCAGAGGATCACCAGCCTGATCGATCTTGTTCACAACCACCTTATAGGTAAAGACGATGACGTTATCCCAAGGAGTTTCGCCCTTGCCGTCACCGCGCGGGTTGTTGGAGTACTCCAACTGTGCCTTGTTGACGTTGCCGTGTTCGCCCAGAACAGCGTTCCCGTTCAGCTGAGACTTGTAGGTAACGGTAATGATAGAATTAGCAGTAACACCGGAAACTTTTTTCAAATCATCAAATACGATCTCAAAGGTGCAGCCATCGGCCGGGCTGGTATCGACAGTATAACCAGTAGTAATCTTCGTACCGGTCACTTCATCGCCAACAAAAACTTCCACAGAGTCGGGGTCAAAGGTTAGACCGGCTTCTTCCACATCGTGGAAAGCGTAGTAATACGTCTTATAGGAATCAATGTCCTTGGAAACAGTGCCCTGCAGGCGGAAGGGGATGTCATCGCCGATATCATAGTCGGCAGAATCCTGCCAGCCGGAAATAGCGCCGGTAGTATCGTTGGTGTCCTTCAGCTTTTTGGTAAATTTAGGAACCTCATTGCTCTTCGGCTTGATGGTAATATCGCAAACAACGGAAACGATGTAAGGGGTATAAGTTTCAGAGGAAGGCACAGTACCATCCTGGTCCTTGATCAGGTAGTAACCGCCAACAACATCATTAGCAGTACCGCCATTTGTAATAGTCACTAGAGGAGCGGTGCTCAAATCAATATATTTTTCGATAACGGTAAGCTTATCATTGTCGCTTGTGTAGGAAGCAACCTTGGAAAGTGCGTCCAGAACAGTCTGCTCAACAGCATCACCAGCCGTACCAGTGCCGTTTTTGCCCCACTTGATGTTGGCGAGCATGGACGGTTGGGATGCATCATAATCACCGGTAAAGATCTGGTAGATCTCGTAGGTGTGACCGTTTTTAGGTGCGGTGATCGTGTACCGGGTAACAGCAGCAGTGCCGGTAGAGCTGCTGCTATCTGCAAACGCCGGGATCGCCATGGCGCAAACCATAGCAACTGCCAGCAGCGCAGCCATGAGTTTCTTCATTGCTTTTTTCATGGAAAAAGCCCCTTTCTTTTTTCTGCCCCTTGCCGCCCCCTGCATTTTGCACAGGGGGGGGGTAGGGGTGTAGTTTTGTTCGGACTATCGCGTAAACTTTGCGCTGGGCGGGCGGGGTTTAAGCTCCGGGCGTCCGGCAGGGAAGTGCAGTTTAGTCATCTGCCCTCCCTTCGCGTCTGCGCTTGCGGTGGATAAAGCTATATGCCAGCGCAGACAGCATCATTGTGCCGCCCACGGCTGTGTACGGGAGTGTACCGGACCCGCCGGTAGAGGGAAGCTCGTAGTTAGCATCCTCGGGCACCTGATTGTAAAGCAGGATGGTGCCGCCGGTGATGCCGGTGTTGTTCAGGTCGTATTTAAACGTACCGGAACAAGCTGTTTCCTTAACGTAGTACTTGTAGGTGATACTGCTGTCAGCGGGATCAGTCAAAGGAAGATTGTTCCAGCTATAGCTCCAGTTGTTGGAATTATCCAAGGTGACGCTTTCAACTTTTGTATCAGACTTTTCACCACTATACTGGTAACCCTTGCGCCGCAGCTCTACGGTTGCGGTGTAGGTGGAGTTGACCTTGTCCGGAGCAAGCTCTGTTTTGCCGTCCGTATCCAGCCAATGCTTGGCAACCGTAATGCTGTTAGCGGTGTTGGGCACATATACAGCACTGATATCACCACGGGCAAGGTAGGTCACTTTGCTACTATCAATTCCCTGGTTGTACTCCGAATCATTGACACAAGTTTCACCGGTAGCAGTTTTAAACGCGTCATCTTGCTTTGTGTTGGAAAATGCACCCCACAGCAGGTAGATCGGGCTCTTGCTAAGCGCATAGCCGGTGGGGGCATCCGTCTCTACAATACGGTAGAGCGTACTGCAAAGCAGCTGGGCGCTGCTCTCAGTGAAGCTCTCCGCTGTTGCAGAAGAATCCTGCAGACCGAAATTGATCTGACCGGCGGCGTCTGTTGTCAGCTTACGAACCTCTTCAAACTTCTTCGTTGTGCTATTCCACTTTGCAAGCTGGAAGGTTGCACCGGGAAGTGTGACCAGATAATCGTTGGAATCCACCTTGTTCAGGTCAAACTTGCTGAACCGGACGGTAGCCGAAGAATCATAATTCACAACATGAGTATCGACCCATTTCTCCACCAGACCGGAGAGGTTTGCATGGTTTTTAACTGTTACCTCCGTAGAGGAAGGATAAGAGATCTGATAGGTGTATTCCAGCACACAAGCCAGTTCATCCGGGACGGTGACGGTCATGGTGTGGTTGGGGCTGTCGTAGGTTGCCGTAAACCGGTCATGACCGATCTCATTTGTATGGTCTGCAACAAGGTTGCCGGTGGTAGTATCAAGGGTCACACCATACAGATGGATCGAACTTAGATCCAGATCAGCGGAGGTGTTGTCAGAGGGCTCAAAGCTAAGCGTATCCGTCAGGGTCAGGGTATTGCTGGTGGTCAGCAGCTTATCGCCGGTGGGGTTGATAACAACGCTGTAGTTGATCTTCTTGGTAGCAGTTGGCTTGCCGCTGGCATCGGGATCCTCGGTGACGACAGTGCCGGTCTTATAAAGCTTTTCGTAGCTGCGCTTGACGGTGGTTTCCGTTTCTGCCTTATCGCCGTTCCATTCTGCGCTGTTGCGGTACTTGTTTTCCGTACGAAGATCGTCCCAAGATGCGTCCTCCGCAACGCTGACCGAGTAGCGGATATAGAAAACCTGCGGTTTATCAGAAACGTTGTAGCCGCTATTGATCGTAAACGTGATCGTACGGTCGGTGTCGGTTGCGCCAATATGAGTTTTTGATGCACTAAAGTTTTTGGTTGCCGAAATATCATAGTTTGACCTGCCGCCAGAACCATAAATTGTGTTAGCAAACCAAGCTTGATGATTCACAGAACCGTCAGCTTTGTACTCGTTGGCTCCAACCGTGACACTACTTATGTCAAAGGTAACACCAGCCGGCAGGGTATCGGTAATGACCAAATCTTTTGTGGTCAGCGGATCTTTACAAGTAAGTGATGTGGGAATGGTGAGCTCATAGTAGATTTTACCACCGTTGCTGGTATAATCCAGCTCACTGATCTTGCTGCCAGCGTTATTGAAATTGCCGTATTCATAGACCAGCTTTTCAAGCTTTGCTTCCTTGGGCTTTTTATAGGTGTAGTCGGCATCGGTGGTCTTATCACCGGAAGCGGCAGTGTTTACAAACAGCCACGGCTCTTCTATGCCTGCATTACTGATGTCGGCAACGGTATGGTAGTTGCTCAGCTCCATGCTGGTGGCATCCAACGTTTTGCCATCGGCAAGCTTAGCGGTGATGCTAAACTTGGTCACATGAGCATCATCGTTCGTAACCACAGCATTGTTCTCGTCATAATAGGTGACGGTAAACGTGACATCATGCTCGGACGCATTTGCCATTGTAACGGTCTCGGTGGAGTTGAACAAGGTCAGATGCAGATTATTCTTGATCTCATCCTTCAGCTCGGACAAGACTGCATAATGTGTGCCGTCCTGCTCTGTGCCATTTACCTCGGCATCATGGATCGTATCCGTAAGGGTGATCTTGTTCCAACCGGTGGGGATGGAGACCGAGGTTTTCCAAGTCAGCTTTTTCTTGCCGGTTTCCAAGTCCTCTGCCTTAGACAGGCTCTTGTTAAGATAGGAGCTGCGGTCGGTCACAGTAACATCACCGGAAGCGCCGCTGCCATCAAAATCAGCCGTATTTGTATAGGTAGTACCGACTGTGGTGTTGTCAGGAACTTTCGTCTTGATTTCAATCGTGTAGAACGATTCAGTTTCCGGACCATGCGCCAAATCTGTCGGGAAGGTGTAGGTGTAGTTATCTTTCTTGAAATCCGCAGCAGAGACGGGCTTAATGTCGTCGCTATAGTAGCCGCGCTGAATTTTAACTTCACCTACGACCTCCAGTTCGGCAGGCAGAAAATCTTTAAAGGTTTTGCCGCGGAGATCCTCTCCATAGGGGTTGTTGATCTTGACTGTCCAAGTGATGATACGGCTGCTGGCGTCATAATTGCCGCTCTTGGTAAGGCGCGGATTGGTGTTTTTAACCTCCGTGCTCGTGTAACTGTCTTTGCCGTCGAACTCAGCCTTTACCTTATTGATGGCTTTATAGGTGTAATCATCATTAACAGGAATGGTGGCGTGATACCGCAGAACGTATTGCTCACCGGCTTTCAGTTCGGGCAGAGCATCGTATTTGAGCTCAGTGCCTACGGTAAGTTTGCTTTGATAGTCCGTTGTGACATCCTTTTCGGTGCCATCCGCAGCAATCTTTATCAGTTTGATCGTATCTTGCCGATAGGTAGCGTTGCTGGGAAGAGAAGAATTTACGGTATCAAAGAAATCGGTAAGATTTACGGTATCACCGGTGCCGTTTGTGGTTTTTGCAACCACTTCATAGGCGATATCAAGCGTTTTCGCCGTCGAATCGTATTTGATCAGCTCTTTACCGCTTGCATCCTTCTGCACATTCTTGGAAAGAGACAGGTCGGAGATCAGATCCTCTTTTTTGATGGTAACAGAACCGGTCGTACCACCAAAATTGATTTTTTGGTTTTCCATGGAGGAATCAGAGGAAGCAGAAGCCTTAAACTCAAAGTCACCGTCAAAGGCTTTGCCGTCGGCAAATGTTTCGTTGTAAGTAAACGTGACGGTGTCACCAACAATATTGTAGGTGCCAACGACAACGTCTTTACCAGTACTGTCACGCCAAGTGATATTGCCGGAGTCTGAAACACTGTCCAACAGCGTAATACCGTTGGGGAACTTGTAGGTTGCGACGCGGTTGTCTGCGGTGATTTCATTCTCATTAAAGCTGTAATTCAACTGCACCTTAACGGTCTGACCGGGACGCACAATGCCGTTTGCATCTTTCCAAGAGGTTACAACGCCGCTGCCATCCGTGGAGTTGGGAACCTGAACAGAAACGTTCGTGATATGAGTGCCCATATCAACAGGAGTAGCAGACACGGCAGTTACGGCATAGGTGGAGGGTGCAGCGTACCTTGCAGCGCGGGAACGGGAAGGACGCACCGCAGATGCGGATGCAGTTTCGTATACGGTAGTAACGGAGCAGGAGAACACCGGGTCGGTTTCAATAATATCAGAAGCGGTGTCATCGTCCGAATCGGAATCGCCTTCGCTCAGCTCTATCTGCGCATACGCCACAGAAATAACGTTTTCCACATCAGTGTTGAACAGTGTTACCTCAGCCACCTTGCCGTCCATGTCGCCGGAAATAACGGTCAGCGTGTCGGCATCCTTGTCAACACTGCTCACGATGCCCACGGTCTCCACGGGCAAAGCGTCGGTCACGGTGGTGGTCTGCGGCTCAGCAGCGGGGGATACCACGCTGGGGGCAAGGGTGTCCGCGCCGGACACGGAGGTCATGGCGCTGGGTGCAGCGGTGTCAGCGCTGTCCACCGGCTTTTCGGCGGGCTGCTCCGTCTGCGGGTCAACGGGCTCGGGGGTAAGCACAGTGTCCTGCGTGCCGGAGGTGGCTGCGGTATCCTGTGCGCCGGTGCTGTCGTCAGCACTGGGGGCTGCATCCAGCGCAGAAACGCCGGAGCCCTCAAGGTCTGCGCTGTTTTCAAACTCTGTATCCACGCTGAACAGGTCGTCCAGATCCGGCGCTGCACTGTCGGCGCTGCTGTCCACAGCCACGGTGCGGGTGACGTACTTATTATAAATAACGATGTCGCCGGGCTGGGCGGCGCTGCCGTCCTCTTCCAGCAGCCAGTCCATGCCGCTCATGGAGCTGCGCAGGGCAAGCACGCTGGCCTCCTGCGGGATGGCGCTTTGGGGAATCTCGGCGTACTTCAGGCAGTAGGCAAGGAACATCACGTCCCACTCGCCGTAGGCATTGCCATAGGACTGACCGTAGCGGGAGTAGTAGCGCAGGGTCACGCCGTCCGCCGGGTCGATCTCGAAGTTTTTCTCGCTCTGCTCGTAGCCCAACTGGGTCTTTGCCACGCTGAGCAGATCCGCGTTCCACTCGCCGGTGATCACGGCATCGGCGTTGGCGGCCTGCCACTCCTCGGGGGTCTCAAGGTCGGCAGAGGTATCGCTCAGGCAGCTTACGGTGTGGTGATGCTCCGGCAGGGGGCACACCAGCACTTCCTCGTAACAGGCGTCGGTGTGGTGGTGGTAGATGGGCTCCACAGTGTCCACCACCGGCTCCAGCGCCACAGGCTCTGCCACCGCCATGGCCACCAGCTCGGCGGTCTGGGTGGGCTCTACCACCTGCTCCACAAGCTCGCCCTCTTCCAGGCCGCAGGTCAGCTCGTACTCGGTGGTGTAGCAGCTTTCATCGTGGGTATGCTCAAATTTTTCACAGATCAGGGTGCCGTCCTCGGGGTCGTAGCAGTCATCATCGTGGACGTGCTCTTCCTCCATGCAGGTCAGGGTCTGCACTTCAGTGTAGCAGTCATCGGTGTGCTCGTGGGGCACAAACTCGATCTGCGGCTCCAGCTCCAGCGGCATGATCTCTTCCTCGGCGCTGCTCTGGGCAGCACTGGCGGCGGCAGCTTCGGCAGCGGCAACTTCGTCCGCATTTTCAAGCTGGCCTTCCGTGTAGCCGCAGATCAGCACCTTGTCGTAGCAATCCGCCGTGTGGGCGTGCTCCACCTCGCCGCACTGGTACTGCGCGGTCATAGAGATGCCAACGCCGTGCAGCTGCCAGTTGACGAACAGGGTGGTGATCATGGCAAGCGCCAGCACAAATGCGGTGTAGCGCCGCAGCGTGTGCCGGTTTTCGCGGAACTGCTCCTTGTAGGTTTTAAGGATGTCGTTCATAACTTAGAGTACCTCCTCCCGGGCTCAATGGATCAACGAGAAACTGGACAGGGGCCATACCCTTAAAAACACCCTGCCAATGATCTGACTTTTTTCCACGCAGCCTATCACGCTGCTGCGGCTGTCGATGGATGTGGAGCGGTGGTCGCCCAGCACGAAGTAGCGGTTTTCCGGCACCTGATAGGGGAACCGGATGTCGCATTCGCCCACGGTCAGCGCGTCCACATAGGGCTCGTCCAGCACCTCGCCATTTACCGAGACCACGCCGTTCACGTCCATATCGATCACATCACCGGGCTGCCCGATGATGCGCTTGAGCAAAAGCTTGTTCTGCCAGTAAAAGCCGCATAACTCACCGTTTTCAATGTGGTTGGATTTTACCAGCAGGATAATGTCCTTATCCTTTAATGTAGGGTTCATACTGTCGCCGGAAACCTGAAGCACCGGTAAAAACAGCGTAGCCAGCAGCACGGCCGCTGCGGCCACCACCACCAATATATAGACCGTACTGCGCAGCACCCGCTGGTAGCGGTTCTGGTACGCAAGACGTTCACGTTCTGCGGCTACTTCCTCGGTGGAGGGGATGGAAGCAAACCGGATATCGCGTTTTTTCATGTTTCCTCCGAAGGCTGGCTGTCGGCGCTGCGGTACTGGTCCAGCAGCGCGTTGGCCTTGCGGTCAAATGTCTGCCAGCGCTGCTGCACCTCCTGCTCGGCCTGCTCTACCATGGCGCTGCATTCCTGCCGGGTCTGCGCCTTCAGGCTGTCGGCGTCTGCCTGTGCCTGCTCCAGAATGCGTTTGGCCTCGCTGCGCGCCTGCGAAAGGGTGTTGGCAGCGGCGGCGTCGGTGTCTGCAAGGTTGGCCTGCACCGAGTGCAGATAGTCATCGGCGGCGGCCTGCGCGGCGGCGAACACGTTGTTCAGCTCCAGCGCAGCCTGCGCGATGGAGCCGGCCTTTTCCAGCCGGAGCTGCCGGTCCTGCAGCTGCGCGGTAAGCGCGGCGTTCTGCGCCTTGAGCTGATCCTCGCTCTGCTTCAATGCATAAATAATCTCTATCAGTTCAGCGCGGTGCATCCGCCGCAGTTCACGATCTGCCATGTATGTCCAAACTCCCAAACTATAAAGTACAAGCCGGCGAAAAGGTTTTCGTAAACTACGAAAATACTTAACAAAAACGGCTTAAAATGCGCTTGCCGCCACAGGATTTGCGGGGTGTAAAGGGTGCGGAAGCGCTCCTTTACAAGCTACCTTATTTTACCACATCCCATGTAACAACAATATAACAAAACAGACACAAAATCAAGAGATAACGCCGAAAAAATATCGCATTTTTTTATATTTTGTGTGTATTTTTCCCCAAAAACGACTGCAAGACCCCAAAAACTTAAAAAGTTTGTTCATAATTTTGAGATGTGAAGTTTTGTACACTACTGTGCTGAACTGCTGCGCGCACGAAAAAACGGGAGCCGCACTTTTTCGAAAAAAAAGCGCGGCTCCCGTATGCAGACTTTGGGGTCAGCCTTTTACTTGCCAAAGCTGGTCAGCAGGCTGTTCAGCGAGACAAAGGACTGGTAGATGACGTTGACGTTGTTGATGATGGAGCTTGCACCGGAGAAGATGCGGGCGATGTAGTTGAACACCTTGCCAACGTCCAGGAAGGACTGGTAGGCGCTGCTTGCACCGCCGTCCAGATAGGTCATCTCCTCGGCGTCGATCACGGCGTAGCTGGCGGGCAGTTTCATGGTAGAAGTAGTCATGGTAAGATCCCTTTCTTCATTGGTATCAATGCGTTTTACAGCGTTGTTCAGAACATGGTGGAGACCAGCAGGGTGGTAAGCAGGGCACCGGCAACCAGTGCGGGCCCTACATACTTCTGCCACTGAATCGCGGCGGGCTGGGTGGCGGGCTGCGGCACGGTGGAAGCACCGGCCTTGGCAATCCAGTGCGCGTAGATGGTAGCGTCGGAGGTGAACACGGTGGAAGTGGTCACCTTGCTGCCGCCCACCGGCTCGGTGTACCAGCCGTCAAAGATGTAGCCCGTCATGGTAGGCTGCTCGGGCGTACTCTCCAGTTTGCCGGACAGGTTCGTGTAGGTTACCACAGTAGAGCAGATGCCGCCTTGGGCATCCATACCAATGGCGAACACGTTCTGTTCCTTTTTGCTCCCTGAAGTGTTGCCGACAGCAAACGCAGCCGGCAGCGCACAGCACAGCAGGGTGAACAGGCAGATCCCGACCACCAGCGTTTTCAGGAATTTTTTCATGAGATCCCTCGCTTTCCTTCACAAAGATGGAGACCCTGCCCCACCCGGGCGCAGCCCGGACAGCGGAGAAGTTTCTTCAATCTATATTTATCACATCCAGTGTACCAGAACCGCAACAAAAAATACAGCTTTTGGCTGAAAAAATAATAAAAATTATGAAAAAACGATTTTTACCCTTGCAAGATGAATTTTATGCCCCAATAGACCGCATTTTTTGAAAATTGCATTCTTTAAAACTTGTCTTTCGTAAAAACATGGCAGGAAATGGAAAGCATAAAAACAGCGTCTAAAAGCCCAAAAAACGACAAAAAACGCCGCAAACGCTCTGGGTACTGCGGGGAAAAGGCTGCAAAAATGCAGCGTCCCTCTTGTGGAACGGCAGAAAATATGCTATACTTAGCTGCACGATGCGCCATCGCCAAGCGGTAAGGCAGGGGACTTTGACTCCCCCATCGTAGGTTCGACTCCTGCTGGCGCAACCAGAATGCCCCGGCGGCCTTTGCGGCTGCCGGGGCATTTTTGCGTCTGTTCAATAGCGGCGGTGGATCTTTTTAGTGGGTTTGCGGCGGTTCCAGTTGGCGCACAGCAGCCACAGCCCGTAGATCAGGGCGGCGATCAGGCTGAGCACCAGCACCACCTTCAGGTACAGGCTGGTGAAGAACTCCTTCACCTTGTCCACCCCGAACAGCAGCGGGTTGCGGGCTACGTCCTGCCCGGCAATCAGCTCCACCACGCCGATGGTCTCGCCCGCCAGCTTCAGCTCCACCGTGCCCACCACATCGCCCTGCTGGATGGGGGCGCAGACGTAGTCCGGCAGGTGGAAGTATTTCTGGGTGACGGTGCCGTCGCTGGTGGAGGGCAGCAGGGTCATCATGCTGTCGTTGGGGTACAGCTGCAAGGTGTCTGTATCGGAGGAATACTTTACCGGGATCTCCGCAATGGTCAGGTCGGTGTCCAGCGCAGCCTGAATGGAAAAGCTGTCGAACACCCAGTCCATCAGTTTGACTGTCTCAAACAGGGCGGGACGGCGGTTGGCGTAGCCAAGGGTATCGCAGCTGTCGGGGCTGTCCATCACGCAGAAGATATAGGTGGCACCGTCCTTATTGCCCCATGAAACATAGCTCTGGGTGCCGGTATCGTTTTTAAAGGCAGTCACATTGCACATACCGCCCTGCATGGCGCTGCGGTAGTAGCTGCCGCCGCTGGCTTTGCTCAGCGCGGCGTTCTGGCTGACCAGCACCGAGGAGGAGCGGTGCTTCTCCTTGGCGGGCATGGTAAAGCTGGGCGCACCGGATACTTCCACAAAGGCGTCAAAGCTCATCAGGTAGCGCAGGATCAGGTACATATCCACCGCGCAGGTAGTGTTGCCGCTGTCGATGCCGCAGGCGTCCGTCCAGCTGCTGGCGGTAGTGCCGATGCGCTTGGATAAGGTGTTCATCTGCGCCACCCAGCCGTCCAGATCGCCGCCGGAAAGGGTGTACGCCACACCCATGGCGGCCTCGTTGGCGTTGCGGGTGAGCATGGCGTACATGGCTTCGCGGTAGGTGAAAGTCTCGTTGGAGCGCATATCCGCGTTATTGGTATTATAAACATAGTCCGAGATGGCAAAGGGCATCTGGAAGGTGTTGTCCAGCTGGTCGGCGTAGTTGGTCAGCAGCACGGCAAGGGTCATATATTTGGTCAGACCGCCGGCAGACACCTGCTTCGTGCTGTCCTTATCGTAGACGATGATGTTGGTATCCGTGTTCACGATATAGGCGCTTGCAGCCTGCACCTGATACACCGGGCTGGGGTCGAACATGGCTCCGGCGGGCAGCACAAGGCAGCTGAGCAGAAATACAAGCGAAAGAACCAGTGCAAAAATACGTTTCATGTGGACAATTCCTTTAAAAAGCGATAAAATATACTAAATAAGGCTGCGCGGTACAGCGCGCCGGAAGATCAATTTTGCAGCAAAAGTGCTGTGTTCTATAATAATAACAGGTTTGCCGGGGCGTTACAAGAGCCTTGCGGTGTTTTACACCGTTCTTTCGCCCCGGCAGGGAGGGCAGGAATGGTATATCTTACAGGGGATACCCACGGCGATATCCAGCGCTTCAAGCAGGGCAAGTTGCGCTGGCTGGGCAAGAAGGACACCGTGGTGGTGCTGGGGGATTTTGGCTTTGTATGGGACGGCAGCACCGCAGAGCGCAAGCGGCTGGACTGGCTGCGCAAGCGCCCTTACACGGTGCTGTTTCTGGACGGCAGCCACGAAAACTACGACCTGCTGGCACAGTACCCGGAGACCGAGCTGTTCGGCGGCAGGGTGCAGAGCCTTGGCGGCAACGTATACCATGTGTGCCGGGGCAGCGTGCTGGAGCTGGAGGGCAAGACCTATCTCTGCTTCGGCGGCGCGGAAAGTCAGGATAAGGACGACCGGGAGCCGGGCGTGAACTGGTGGAAGCAGGAGATGCCCAGTGACGAGGAGTACGACACCTGCCGCCGCAACTTAGAGACAGTAGACTACAAGGTAGATTATGTGCTGACCCACGATGCACCAAGCAGATTTTTGGATTTTACCGCCCTTGCCCTTGGCGAGAGCAACCGTCTGCACCTGTTTCTGGATGAGATCTTGCTCAAGCTGACCTACGAAAAATGGTTTTTCGGCTGCTACCACAAGGATGTGCAGCTTTCCACCAAGAGCCGGTGTGTGTTCTGTGATGTCATCCCCATGGGCGAGCGGCGCACCGGGCTGTTCCACCGATAGGAGGGAATATGCAGGTCACAATAAAACTCGCCACCCGGGAAGGCGCGGCGCACGTCAGCGGCATTCTGGCGGGCTTTACCCTGCTGGCAAAGCGCGGGGAGCTGACTTTGCGGGTGCAGGACGAGCGGCAGGGCAGTCCCCTTGCCCGGGAGGCGCTGCTGGAAACGGAAATTGACGGCCGCACGGTGGTGTTTGACCTGATGGACGGCTACTTCTACAACGACCCTGCGGCGGTGCTGGCGCTGTTCCGCCGGGCAGATGTGGTGTTCAAACGCAGCTTTTCGGCGGAGAAGAACCGGCAGTTCCCGGGCGATATTTCTGCAAAGCTGCGGCCGCTGGGGCTGAACTACTACGTTACCTGCCCGGGCTCGCCGCTGGAAGCGGAGCGCAGCGCAAAGAGCCGCCTGAAGCAGTGGGCGCTTTCCACCCGCTGCTACCCGCAGGACTTTGAAGCCTGCCTGACCCGGGTGCGCAAAAAGCCACGCATCCTCTTTTTGACCCGTCTGTGGGACCCGGAGGAGCCGGCGGTGCGGCAATACCCGGAGTTACAGGCAGAGTGGCGGCAGGTGAATGCAGACCGCATCGAGCTGCTGCACCGGCTGCAAAGCGCCTTCCCGGAGCAGTTCACCGGCGGCGTATCCGACAACGCCTGTGCCCGGCAGCTGTGCCCGGAACTGATCCTGCCGGACAAGCTGACCGGCAAACGCGCCTACCTGCACCGGATGCAGCACACGGAGATTTGCGTGGCTTCTACCGGACTGCACGGCTCTACCGGCTGGAAGCTGGCCGAGTATGTGGCGGCGGGACGCGCTATCGTCACCGAGCCGCTGCGGTACACCCTGCCGGGCGGCTTTGAAGAAGGGAAAAACTATAAAACGTATACGTCCCCGGCGGAGTGTGAGACGCAGCTGCGGCAGCTGCTGGCAGACCCGGCGGCGATCTTGGCTATGGCGCAGCACAATGCGGCGTACTATCAAGCATGGCTGCGGCCGGAGCAGCAGGTGCGGCAGGCCTTGCGGCAGCTGGAAACAGGGGAGAGATAAGGGGGAAAACGGGGTATGGAAGAACAAAAGCGGCACAGCGGCTTTGAGACGATGCGTATCCTCAGTATGGTGATGATCGTGCTGATGCACGGCATCGGGCACGGCGGGCTGGGCAGTGCGGCACCGCAGGGGACAGCGGCATTCTGGATCTGCTGGCTGCTGTTTATTCTGGCGCGTGTATCCACCAACTGTTTTGTAATGCTTTCCGGCTATTACCTGTCGGAGCGCAAGGGGCCTGTTCATGCCGGGCGGCTGTTCCGCATTGGGGCACAGGTGTGGTTTTACTCCATGCTCACCTTCTGCGTTGCGGTGAAAGCGGGGGCGGTCCCGCTTTCGGCTGTTGCACTGCTCCGGGCACTTTTACCCCTTACCTCCAACGGCTACTGGTTCGCTTCGGCCTATTTCCTGATGTATCTCTCGGTGCCGGTGCTGAACGCGGTGGTGCAAAGCCTTGACAGGCGGCAGTACAAAACACTGCTGCTGGTGGCGCTGCTGCTGCAAAGCGTGTGGGGCACGCTGTTCTACTGGGCAACGGATGCGACCTTTGTGAATAACGGATACAGCTTTATCTGGTTCTATACCTTGTATTTTATGGCTGCCTATTTCCGCAAATACCGGGTGACCGTGCCCAGCGGGCTGTGCCTGCTGGCGTATCTGGCGGCTTCGGCGGCGGGGCTTTTCAACCGGATGCTGGCGCTGCGGGTGGAAAACGCTTTGCACCTGAACGGTTTTGTGAATACCGTCAACGGCTATCAGGCACTGGCTACGGTCATCGCCTCGGCAGCAATGTTTTTGCTGTTCCAGAATATCCATATCCGCTCGGACTACTGGCGGCGCTGGGTCTTTCGGCTGGCACCGCTGTCCTTCGGGGTGTATCTGCTGCACGACAGCGATTTTACCCGGGCGCTGCTGTGGCAGCTGGTCGACCTGCCCCGGTTCGGCGGGGCGCTGCTGCCCTCGCTGGCTTACCTGACCGGTGCGGTGCTGCTGGTTGCCGCTGCGGGCTACGCGGTGGATGCCGTGTATCAGCGGCTCTACCGTCTGCTGCACCTGCCCGCACTGGAAACAAAGCTGGACGCCCTGACCGCCCGCATCCTGCAAAGGATCGTCGGGAGCAAGGAAACGTAAAGAAAAGCGCTGTCGCACGAGTTTTTCGTGTGACAGCGCTTTTTTAGTTCATCGGCCCGGCCTTGTCGAACATCTGCTGCACCTGCGCAGCCAGCAAAGCGTGCGCAGGGCTTTCCAGCAGCGGGTCGGCGGCCAGCAGGGCGGCGGCTTCGCTCTGGGCGGCGTGCAGGGTGCGGGTGTCGTTCATCAAATCGGCGATCTGTAAGGTGGGCAGACCGTGCTGGCGGCTGCCGAAAAAGTCGCCGGGGCCGCGGGTCTCTAAGTCGTACTGCGCCACGGCAAAGCCGTCGGTGGTGGAGCAGAGAAATTTCAGCCGCTTCTGCACGGCTTCGCTGGTGTTGTCGCTGACAAGAAAGCACCAGCTCTCGGCGGCACCGCGTCCTACACGGCCGCGCAGCTGGTGCAGGGCACTCAGACCGTAGCGCTCGGCGTTTTCGATCACCATCACGCTGGCGTTGGGCACGTCCACACCCACCTCGATGACGGTGGTGGACACCAGTGCATCCAGCCGCCCGGCCTTGAAATCCTCCATGACGGCGGCTTTTTCCTTGGGTTTCAGCTTGCCGTGCATCAGCCCCACCCGGCGGTCGGGCAGCAGCGTCTTGGCAATGTCCTCGTAGTAGGTCTTGACGGCGTTCAGCCCGCCGTCCGGCACATCCTCGATGGCGGGGCAGACCAGATACACCTGCCGCCCTTTGTCAATCTCGCTGTCCAGAAAGCGGTACAAGTCCTGCCGCCGCTTGCCGGTGATGCACCGGGTCTTGACCGGGGTGCGTCCGGGGGGCAGCTCGTCCAGAATGGAAATATCCAGATCGCCGTAAATCAGCAATCCCAGCGTGCGGGGGATGGGGGTGGCGCTCATGACCAGCAGGTGCGGGTTTGCGGCCTTTTCTGCCAGTGCGCCGCGCTGACGCACCCCAAAGCGGTGCTGCTCGTCAATGACCGCCAGACCCAGCCGGGCAAACTCCACCCCTTCGCTCATCAGGGCGTGGGTGCCCACCACAAGGTCGGCTTCGTCATTGCGGATAGCGGCCAGTGTGGTGCGGCGGGCGGCGGCCTTCATGCCGCCGGTCAGCAGGGCGACCCGCATCCCGAAGGGGGCAAGCAGCCGGTTCAGCCCCTCAGCGTGCTGTGCGGCCAGAATTTCGGTAGGAGCCAGCAGCGCGGCCTGATACCCCGCCCGGATGCACGCCCAGATGGTGGCAGCAGCTACCAGCGTTTTGCCGCTGCCCACATCGCCCTGCAACAGGCGGTTCATGGCGGTATCGCCCGCCATATCGTTTAAAATTTCCTCCACTGCGTGGCGCTGCGCCCCGGTGGGGGCAAAGGGCAGACTCTGCCAGAAAGGAGCTGGGTCGGCGCGGCGCATGGGTGCCCCGGTGGCGGCAGCGCCCCGGCTGCGCATCCGCCCAATGCCCAATTGCAGCACCAACAACTCTTCGTAAATGAGCCGCCGCCGCGCCGCTGCGGCCTGCTCCTCGGTGGCAGGGCAGTGGATGGCGCACACCGCTTTGGCCTTGGGGAGCAGACGGTATTTTTGCAGCATCTCCGGCGGCAGCGGATCTGGCAGCAGCTCTGCATGGGGCAAAAGCTGCCGGATGCAGCGGGAGATGGCGCTGCTGGTAAGCCCCTCCGTCTGGGGGTAAACGGCTTCAAAGGGTGCGGCCTGGATCTGCTCGGCGGTGCGCACCTGCGGGTTGACCATCTGGCGGCGCAGCATCCCGCCGGTAACGATGCCCTGAAAATAGTATTCCTGCCCAAGCTGCAATTTCTGGGTGGCGTAGGGGTTGTTGAACCATGTGATCTCCAGACTGGCTACATCGTCCCCGGCAGTGATGCGCTCCATCCGCCGCCCGCCCGGCAGGATGCGTCCGCCGGGCTTTGCGAATACCTCGGCCTTCACCACGCATTCGGTGTCGGCGGGGGCTTCTGCGATGGAGTAGGGCTTGGAAAAGTCGATATACCGCCGGGGGTAGTGGCACAGCAGGTCTGCCAGCGTTACAATGCCCAGCTTCTCGAACCGTTCTGCGGTCTTGGGACCCACCCCTTTCAGGTAGCGCACCGGGGTGTCCGGCGTTAAGGTAGTGCGGTTTTCGGTGGGCATGGCGTTTCAACTCCCTTCCAAGCGTAGTATAGCCATTGTAACACGGACGGAGAACAGATGCAAACACTTTGCCTTTGCGCGGCAGCTGTGGTACACTGAATAGTAAAAAGAGAAGGGGGAGATACCATGGAGATACGCAACGCAACTACGGAGGATCTGCACGCTATTGCCGCCGTGGAGGCAGCCTGTTTTCCGGCAGCAGAGGCTGCCACGGCAGAAGAATTTGCCGGACGGCTGGCACACTATGCCAGTCATTTCTGGCTGCTGCTTGAGCAGGGGAAACTGGTGGCCTTTGTGGACGGCTTTTGCACCGACACGCCCGACCTGACCGATGAGATGTACGCGGACGCCGCCCTGCATGATGAAAACGGCGCATGGCAGATGATCTTTGGGGTGAACACCCTCCCGGGCTGCCGCCGCCGTGGCTATGCCGGGCTGCTGCTGCAAAGAGCTATCGCAGATGCCCGCGCACAGGGGCGCAAGGGGCTGGTGCTGACCTGCAAGGAGAAGCTTTTGTACTATTACGCAAAGTTCGGCTTTGTGAACGAGGGTGTTTCCGCTTCCACCCACGGCGGGGTGGTGTGGTATCAGATGCGGCTGCGGTTCTGAGGCAGCGTTACTTTTATTATAGCAATACCGGAGCGTCTGCGGACGCTCCGGTATTGCATTTTCACGGGAGGGGGTGCTGCGGCAGACTTTTTGGTTTAACCGCAAAGTGACCGGTTTCGCCAGAGACTCTCCCTTTGAGGAAAGACTTCCCCTGGCCGGGGGAAGATGTCGCGTAGCGACAAAAAGGGGAATCAGTCACCGCAGGTGACTGAGAGGGTGAGGACGCCGGCAGGGGACAGTGCAAAACAAAAAATCCCGGAAGCCGAAGCTTCCAGGAATCTTTTGGAGGTGACGACCAGATTTGAACTGGTGGATGAGGGTTTTGCAGACCCTTGCCTTACCACTTGGCCACGTCACCATATAGGGAGTGATGAATACCACTCCAATGGAGCGGCCGACGAGGCTCGAACTCGCTACCTCCACCTTGGCAAGGTGGCGCTCTACCAGATGAGCTACGGCCGCATATTCGGTGCATTTGTCCCTGCACCCTCCCGAGCGATTCTTACGAATATCGGGGCCCCGCGAAAGCTTGCGAAGCAAGATTTTGTGGGGAAGAGGAGAAATTTCAGAGTTTGTTACGGCGGTCTTACTTGTAAGACTGCCAGACAAACGACTGACATTCCGACGAGCGACCCGGATCGGGCTCGAACCGACGACCCCCAGCGTGACAGGCTGGTGCTCTAACCAACTGAGCTACCGGGCCATACCGGAGCAACTGTTGCTGCTCCTTAATGGAGCGGCCGACGAGGCTCGAACTCGCTACCTCCACCTTGGCAAGGTGGCGCTCTACCAGATGAGCTACGGCCGCATATTGGGAAACCCGAATGGGTTTCCTTTGCTGGTGCCTCCGATCGGAATCGAACCAATGACACGGGGATTTTCAGTCCCCTGCTCTACCGACTGAGCTACAGAGGCGCACCGGACGATGATTATTATACCTGAAATTTCGATTTTGTAAAGGGGTAAATGCAAACTTTTTTGAAAAAATTGAAAAGTTTTTGTTTTCCAGCGTCCCTGCGCACAAAATAAGAACGACTTTTTTCGCGGTTTTCGTACCGGAGCGCTGCGCGGGAAAGATAGAAAGAACATTTGACAAGTTTTACAACCTATGGTTTAATAAAAGAAAAGAACACAGGCGCTTATGTCCGCAGAGATGCTATTATATTTCTTATATAATAGCAAGGGCAGGCGCTTGCTTTGATTACAGAACGGCCTGCGCAGCACAGCTGCGGCGGGACGGGAGGAGCAGCATGGCAAAAAAACAGGAATATGGCAACGAGAGCATTACCTCGTTAAAGGGTGCCGATCGTGTGCGCAAGCGCCCGGCGGTCATCTTTGGCTCGGACGGCGTGGAGGGCTGTGCCCACTCGATCTTTGAGATCGTGTCCAACTCCATTGATGAAGCCCGCGACGGCCACGGCGATACCATCAACGTGACCCGCTGCAAGGACGGCAGCGTCATCGTGGAGGACTTTGGCCGTGGTATGCCCGTGGACTGGAACAACGGCGAAGGTCGCTTCAACTGGGAGCTGCTGTTCTGCGAGATGTACGCGGGCGGCAAGTACGGCGAGGGTGAGGATAACTACGAGTTCAGCCTTGGCCTGAACGGTCTGGGTCTGTGCGCTACCCAGTATGCATCGGCGTGGATGACCGCCGACATCTACCGCGACAGTTACCACTACCATCTGGACTTTAAAAAGGGCGAGAACGTAGGCGGCCTGCAAAAGGAGCCTTACAAGGGACGCCGCACCGGCAGTATCATCCACTGGAAGCCGGACGATGAGGTATTTACCGATATCGACGTGCCCGGCAGCTACTATAAGGATGTGCTGCGCCGTCAGGCTGTGGTCAACGCCGGGCTTACCCTCAACTTTACCGATGAAAAGGAAAAAGACCCCGCCACCGGCAAGCCGTGGCACGAAAGCTGGTGCTACCAGAACGGCATTGCGGACTATGTGGCAGAAGTAGCAGGGGAGGACACCCTGACCCCGGTGTTCAGCTGCGAGAGCGAGGCCGTGGGCAGGGATCGCGAGGATCAGCCGGACTACAAGGTGCGCATGGGTGCGGCTTTTTGCTTCTCTAATAAGGTACAGCTGCTGGAATACTACCACAACTCCTCGTGGCTGGAGCACGGCGGCAGCCCGGAACACGCGGTGCGCACCGCCTTTGTCTACCAGATCAACAAGTACCTGAAGGAAAAGAATCTGTACAAAAAGGGCGAGAGCGCCATCAGCTTTCAGGACGTGCAGGACTGTCTGGTGTATGTATCCTCCAGCTTTTCCACCCGCACCAGCTACGAGAACCAGACAAAAAAGGCCATCACCAATAAATTTGTCTCGCAGGCCATGACCGACTTCCTCAAGCATTATCTGGAAGTGTATTTTCTGGAAAAGCCGGAGGAAGCCCAGAAGATCTGCCAGCAGGTGCTGGTGAACAAGCAGAGCCGCGAGCACGCGGAAAAAACGCGCCAGAGCATCAAAAAGACGCTCTCTACGCAAATCGACTTAGCCAACCGCGTGCAGAAGTTTGTGGACTGCCGCACCCGGGACGCCGCCCGCCGCGAGCTGTATATCGTGGAGGGCGACTCGGCTATGGGCGCGGTCAAGTCCAGCCGGGACAGTGAATATCAGGCCATCATGCCCATCCGCGGCAAGATTTTGAACTGCCTGAAGGCGGATTATGCCCGCATCTTCAAGTCGGACGTCATCGTAGACCTGATCAAGGTGATGGGCTGCGGCGTGGAGCTGGGCGGCAAGCACAACAAGGAACTGGCTACCTTTAACCTCGAAAACCTGCGGTTCAATAAGATCGTCATCTGTACCGATGCCGATGTGGATGGCTACCAGATCCGCACCCTTGTGCTGACCATGCTCTACCGCCTTACCCCCACCCTGATCAATAAGGGCTATGTGTATATCGCGGAGTCGCCTTTGTACGAGATCACCACGAAGGAACGCACTTATTTTGCTTATACCGAGCCGGAAAAGGCCGCTTTTCTGGAAAAGATCGGGGACAAAAAATACACCATCCAGCGCTCCAAAGGCTTGGGCGAGAACGACCCCGAGATGATGTGGCTGACCACCATGAACCCGGAAAGCCGCCGTCTTATCAAAGTAATGCCCACCGATGTGGTGCAGACCGCGCAGGTGTTCGATATCCTGCTGGGCGACAATCTGGCAGGCCGCAAGGAGCATATCGCCCAGCACGGCGCAGAGTATCTGGATGATCTGGACGTGAGCTGAGAGATCGACGGCCTCGCCCTCTCCGTCTGCTCACTTTGTTCGCATCCACCTCTCCCAAAGGGAGAGGCCTTGGCAAAAAGATGAACTTTGCGTGGACTGCCAAGGGCTCCCCCTTTGGGGGAGCTGCCGAGCAAAGCGAGGCTGAGAGGGCGAGCTTGTTTGCCGAAAAAGAACAGGCGTAATAAACAAGAGGAACTGTAATGGCAAAAAAATCGACCAAGAAAACCTTAAAGCCGGTGCGCCCGCAGCTGGGCGACGGCGTTGAAATCTTAAATGCAGGCAGCGTGCTGGAGGACCCCATTACCCGCACGCTGGAAACGAACTATATGCCCTATGCCATGAGCGTTATCGTCAGCCGCGCGCTGCCGGAGATCGATGGCTTCAAGCCGGCGCACCGCAAGCTGCTGTACACCATGTACGAGATGGGTCTGCTCAAGGGCGCACGCACCAAGTCTGCCAACATCGTGGGCAGCACCATGCACCTGAACCCCCACGGCGATGCCGCTATCTACGATACCATGGTGCGCATGGGCCGCGGCAACGAGAGCCTGCTGGTGCCCTTTGTGGACAGCAAGGGCAACTTTGGCAAGGCGTACAGCCGCGATATGTCCTGCGCTGCTGCCCGTTACACCGAAGCAAAGCTGGAAGGCGTGTGCGAGGAGCTGTTCCGGGATATCGACAAAGAGACCGTGGACTTTGTGCCCAACTACGACAGCACCACCACCGAGCCCACCCTGCTGCCGGTCACTTTCCCCACTATTCTGGCCAACAATACGCTGGGCATTGCGGTGGGCATGGCCTGCAACATCTGCTCCTTCAATCTGGCAGAGCTGTGCGCCACCACCGTGGCGCTGATGAAGGACGAGCACCACGATATCGGCACCACCATGCCCGCCCCGGACTTTGTGGGCGGCGGCCAGATTTTGTATGATGAAGCGCAGATGCGTGAAATTTACGAGAACGGCCGCGGCAGCGTAAAAGTACGCGCCCGCTACAACGCAGTGCCCGGCGAAAATATGATCGAGGTCACCCAGATCCCGCCCACCACCACGGTGGAGGCTATCATGGACAAGATCGCAGAGCTGGTCAAGACCGGCAAGGTCAAGGAGATCAGCGATATGCGCGATGAGACCGACCTGAACGGCCTGAAGCTGACGCTGGATCTCAAGCGCGGCGTGGATGCCGACAAGCTGATGGCAAAGCTGTTCAAGGCCACCCCGCTGGAGGACAGCTTCAGCTGCAACTTCAACATTCTGGTGTCCGGTCAGCCCCGGGTCATGGGCGTGCGGGAGATTTTGAAGGAGTGGACGGCCTTCCGCGTTGAGTGCGTGCGCCGCCGCACCTACTATGATCTGCACGGCAAGGAAAAGCGCCTGCACCTGCTGCAGGGTCTTGCCGCCATTTTGCTGGATATCGACAAGGCCATCCATATCATCCGCACTACCGAGGAGGAGACCGAGGTGGTGCCCAACCTGATGATCGGCTTTGGCATTGATGAAGTGCAGGCAGACTATGTGGCAGAGATCAAGCTGCGCCATTTGAACCGGGAATACATCCTCAAGCGCACCGGTGAGATCGAGCAGCTGGAAAAGGACATTGCCGACCTGAACGATGTGCTGGCAAAACCTGCCCGCATCCGCCGCATCATTATCAATGAACTGAACGATGTAGCAAAGAAATACGGCAAGCCCCGCTGCAGCGAGATTTTGTACGACCTGCCCGAGGAGGACGCTGCCGCCGAGGAAGAAGCTGTGCCGGACTACCCGGTGACCGTGTTCTTTACCCGGGAGGGTTACTTTAAAAAGATCCCGCCCCAGAGCCTGCGCACCGCCGGTGCCCACAAGCTGAAGGAGGGTGACGAGATCATCCAGCAGCTGGAGACCCGAAACAACGTAGAAGCGCTGTTCTTCACCGACAAGCAGCAGGTGTACAAGGTGCGTCTGGCAGAGCTGGAGGACGGCAAGGTAGCCCAGATGGGCATCTTCATCCCGGGGCGGCTGGGCATGGACGAGGGCGAAAATGTACTGAGCATGGTCATTACCGGTGATTACAGCGGCTTTATGCTGTTCTTCTTTGCCAGCGGTAAGTGCGCAAAGATCCCCCTCAGCTCCTACGCCACCAAGCAGAACCGCCGCAAGCTGCTGAAGGCTTACAGCGATAAGGAACCGCTTGCCTTGATGCTCTACCTGCCGGAGGAGACCGAACTTGCCATCCGCACCAGCGCCAGCCGGATGCTGCTGGTGGGCACGGCGCAAATCGCCGCCAAGACCACCCGCGACAGTCAGGGCGTGGCAGTGGTCACCCTGAAAAAGAACCAGACCATCGTCTCGGTGGTGCCGGCAGATACCTTGGAGCTGGCAAATCCCCACCGCTACCGCGTGCGCAGCCTGCCCGCCACCGGTGCGCTGATCCGCGCCGAGGACGAGGGCGAGCAGATGAGCCTGCTGTAAAACGCTTTTTATTGAGAAATGGCTCCGCTTCGCTCTGCCATTCTTAGCGGAAATATTATTTTTATTCAGCAAATCAGAAAAGGCTGCGGCCTTTTCTGATTTGCACTTTCACGGGGAGAGCCGCAGTTGTAAGATGCAGTGTTTGGAAATGACCTCTTCTGTGAAAAAGGGGAAACGGAGCGCCCGCAGGCGCACCGTTTCCCCGAAAACAAAAATATTCTTTCCGCTGTTATTGTCAGAGCGAAGCGGAGACAATTCTAAATCGTTTAAGCCTGAAAAGAGGAATCAGTCATGCAAAATATCGACCTGATCTGTGTGGGCAAGCTGAACGCCAAATATTTTGCCGAGGGCGTGGCAGAGTACCAGAAGCGTCTGGCGGCTTTTGCCGCCTTTCGCATCATTGAACTGCCGGAGGAAAAAATCGAGGAGAAAAACGCCTCGGACGCGGTGGTAAAAAAGGCGTTGGATAAGGAGGGAAAAGCCATCCTTTCCAATGTGCGCAAGGGGGCTGCCATCGTAGCCATGTGCATCGAGGGCAAACAGATCTCCTCCGACGAGCTGGCGCAGTTTCTGGCACAGCGTGCCGGCAGCGGGGCAGGGGACGTGGCCTTTGTTATCGGCTCGTCCCATGGCCTGTCCGAAGAGGTGAAAAAGGCCGCTGCCCTTAAGTTCAGCATGGGGCGCATCACCATGCCCCATCAGCTGGCGCGGCTGGTGCTCACGGAGCAGATCTACCGCGCCTGCACCATCAATGCGGGCATGAAGTACCACAAGTAAAATGGCTTTTTCGGCTCCCGGAGCGTTCGCAGGCGCTCCGGGAGCCCTTTTTGCGGAAAAGTGTAGAATCTGCCGGAAAAGTAATTTTCTTCTTTTCTTTTGGAACAGTTTTTATTATACTGATAGCGTGGAGCATTCTATTACAAAAAGCAGCAAAAAACACAGGATGGAAGAACCATGAAAAAACACAGAAGAGGACTGCGGCTGGCGGCCTGTTTGCTGGCGCTGGCGATGTGCGCGGCGCTGCTTTGCAGCTGCGGGCGTACCGGAAAAACGGATGACTATACGGCTGCAATGCCGGTCATCGTGGTGGGCAGCGATAACTACCCGCCCTTCAACTATATGGGCACGGACGGTGCACCCACCGGCATTGACGTGGAGCTGGCCACCGAGGCGTTCGGGCGGCTGGGCTACCGGGTGAAATTTGTGACCATCGACTGGGAAAAGAAGAAGGAACTGGTGGAAAACGACACCATCGACTGCATCTGGGGCAGCTTTTCCATGGATGGCCGCGAGGAAGAATACCAATGGGCAGGGCCGTATCTGCACAGCCGTCAGGTGGTGGCGGTGCGCTCCGATAGCGACATCCGCACCCTGCAGGATCTGGCCGACAAGGTGGTGGCGGTGCAGTCCACCACAAAGCCGGAGGAACTGTTTTTGAATGCGGAGCAGAATGGTCTGCCCCGGCTGCGCAGGCTGTATTCCCTGCAGAACCGGGATCTGCTCTACACCACCCTGCTCAAAGGCTACGCGGACGCCTTAGCCGCCCACGAAAGCGCCATCCGGCAGTTCATGAAGGATTACAGCGTTGAATACCGCATTCTGGACGAGCCGCTGATGACGGCGCGGCTGGGCGTTGCCTTTGCCAAAGAGCGCGGCGATGATCTGCCGCAGCAGCTGACGGAGGTTTTTCAGGAGATGCTGGCAGATGGCACCGTCCGGCAGATCGTGAGCCGCTATCTGGACGACCCCGAGCACTATCTGGATGGACTGGAGGACAGTACCCATGCATGACGGAATGGAAAAGAGCCAGAGTATTTTCAACCGGAAGCAGTTCATCATGGTGTGTGCACTTGCGGGACTGTTGCTGCTGGGCGGCGTGCTGGGGGTCTCGGCGCACAGCGACCTGCAAAATGCAGAAAAGCAGTTTGAGGATACCATCAGCTATGTTAAGGAGCAGTGCACCGGCTACGATAACCTGAACCTTGCCACGGAGACCAAAAGCCTGATGCGGATGATGGAAAACGCCCAGCATCTGTGCAGAGAGATCGCGCACGACCGGCAGGATGACCCCGCGCGGGTACTGGACGATGCCGCTATGGCGGAATATCTGCGGGACTATACCCTCAGCGGCGCACTGGTGCTTTCAACAGAGGGCAAAATTTTGTGCGCAGCCTCACAGGATGGCCGGACGGCTGACCTGCAGGTCCGGGAACAGATGGAAGCGCAGCTGGCCGGTTCTATCGTGCTGAAGGTGGCCGACCACCCGGAGCAGGTCTACGCCGGACGGTCGGAAAATGAGGATGGCTCCTATGTAGACACCGCAGCCTGCGCCCGGAAGGACGGGGACGGGGTGCTTGTGGTGTACTACCGCACCACGGCAGAATATGTACGCAATTACAACCTTTCCTACCAGAACTGCGTGCAGGGCTATAACCCCGCCGTGGACGGCACCATCGTGGTGACCCGGGGCGACCGCATCGTGGCCAGCAACGACACCTCTTTGCTGGATACCACCGTGGACGATAACCCCACCCTTTCTGCCTTAAAAGCGCGCAGCACCGACGGCGGCATGATCCATGTGCACAGCACCACCGGGCAGCAGTACGCTTACGGCATCGTGGGGCAGGGACGCAGTTTTTACATCTATGTCTACCGCCCGGAGCAGGAGGTATATGTTTCCACCATGCGCAATGTGAGCATGGCTGCCTTTACCTACATGGTTCTCCTGTTTTTGCTGCAATTGCTGCGCGGCAAGACCGACCAGCGCTACCGGGAGCAGCAGCTGCGCCGGGAGCAGGAGTACCAAAAGACCCTCAAGGCGGCTGCGCTGAAGGCGGAGAGCGCAAACCTTGCCAAGACCGAGTTTTTGCAGCGCATGAGCCACGATATCCGCACGCCCATCAACGGCATCCGGGGCATGGTGGAGATCGGTGACCGCTGCCCGGAGGATATGGCACGGCAGGCCGACTGCCGCAAAAAGATCTGGGAGGCATCCACCCTGCTGCTGGAGCTGGTGAACGAGGTGCTGGACATGGGCAAGCTGGAGTCCGGCGAGGTGGTGCTGGAAAGCGTGCCCTTTGATCTGCCCGAGCTGATGCACGAGATCACGGACGTGCTGGAAAAACAGGCGGCAGAGCGCGGCATCGTGCTGCACCGGGAATACGGAAAGCTGCCGCATCCCCGGCTGGTGGGCAGCCCGCTGCACGTCAAGCGGCTGCTGATGAATGTGCTCAGCAACGCCATCAAGTATAACCGGGACAAGGGTCGTGTGATGCTGGACTGCTTTGAGTTGAGCTGCACCGGGGACAAGGTGCAGATCTGCTTTGTCTGCGCGGACACCGGCATCGGCATGAGCGAAGAGTTCCAGAAGCGGATGTTTGAACCCTTCACGCAGGAGAATGCCGGGGCGCGTTCGGTATACGGCGGCACCGGCCTTGGAATGTCCATTACCAAAAGCCTTGTGGATAAGATGGGCGGCACCATCGGGGTGGAAAGCCGGCAGGGCGTGGGCACCACCTACACCATCACCCTGCCCTTTGTCATCGACAGCACCGAAGCCGCAGAGCCGGAGCAGCAGCAGACAGACCTTGCCGTGCTGCAGGGACAGCGGGTGCTGCTGGCCGAAGACAACGCCCTGAACATGGAGATCATGGAGTTTTTGCTGAACGAGGTGGGCATAAAGGTGACCAAAGCCGCCGACGGACAGCAGGCGGTGGAAGCCTTTGCAGCCTCGCCGCCGGGCGGCTTTGACGCCATCCTGATGGACGTGATGATGCCGGTGCGGGACGGCCACGAGGCTACCCGCGCCATCCGCGCCATGGACCGCCCGGACGCAAAGACCATCCCCATTTTTGCCATGACGGCAAACGCCTTTACAGAGGACCGCCGCAAGGCACTGGAATCCGGCATGAACGAGCACCTGCCCAAGCCCATCGACCCGGATGCCCTGTACCGCCTGCTGGTAAAATACCTGACAGAGCGCGGCTGAACTGTTTGCCGGGCTTTACAAGCGGGGCAAAACATGGTACAGTAAATATACTGTGCTTGTGCAAGCCGCAAGCACGCCCGGCGGTGGGGAAAGCCGCCGGAACACAACACGATACGACACGGCAAACCAGCCGCGGACGGAAAGGATGTACTACAATGGAACAGAGCGAAAAGACCCTTGACATGATCGTCAATCTCTGCAAGAACCGTGGTTATGTGTTCCCCGGTTCCGAGATCTACGGCGGTCTGGCCAACAGCTGGGACTACGGCCCCCTTGGCGTGGAGTTCAAGAACAACGTCAAAAAGGCATGGCTGAAAAAGTTTGTGCAGGAAAGCCCCTATAACGTGGGTTTGGATGCTGCCATCATCATGAACCCCCAGACATGGGTGACCACCGGCCATGTATCCAGCTTCTCGGACCCTCTGCTGGACTGCCGCGCCTGCAAGGCACGCCACCGCGCCGACAAGCTGATCGGGGAAGAGCACCCCGAGGTGAACGTGGACGCCATGAGCTTTGACGAGATGGATGCTTTCATCGCAGAGCACGAGGATATCGTCTGCCCCGTGTGCGGCAAGCACGATTTTACCCCTATCCGCAAGTTCAACCTGATGTTTAAGACCGCCATCGGCGTGACCGAGGATAGCTCCTCTACCTGCTATCTGCGTCCCGAGACCGCACAGGGCATCTTTGTCAACTTTGCCAACATCCAGCGCACCACCCGCCGCAAGCTGCCCTTCGGTGTGTGTCAGGTGGGCAAGGCCTTCCGCAACGAGATCACCCCGGGCAACTTCACCTTCCGCACCCGCGAGTTCGAGCAGATGGAGTGCGAGTTCTTCTGCAAGCCTGGCACCGATCTGGACTGGTTCGCTTACTGGAAGGACTACTGCGAGAACTGGCTGCTGAGCCTTGGCATCAAGAAGGAGCACCTGCGCCTGCGTGACCACGAGCCTGCAGAGCTGGCCTTCTACAGCCGCGCCACTACCGATATCGAGTATGCCTTCCCGTTCACCGACTGGGGCGAGCTGTGGGGCATTGCAGACCGTACCAACTACGATTTGACCCGCCATCAGGAGGCTTCCGGCAAGAGTCTGGAGTACTTCGACAGCGAGACCAACGAGCACTACATCCCCTACGTCATCGAGCCCTCTCTGGGCTGCGACCGCGTGGCGCTGGCCTTCCTGTGCGAGGCCTACGATGAGGAGCACCTGACCGACAGCAAGGGCAAGGAGGATGTCCGCACTGTGCTGCGTCTGCATCCTGCTCTGGCTCCCTACAAGTGCGCCGTGCTGCCCCTGAGCAAGAAACTGGGCGAGAAGGCCATGGAGATTCGCAACGAGCTGAGCAAGTACTTCATGGTGGATTACGACGATACCGGTTCTATCGGCAAGCGTTACCGCCGTGAGGACGAGATTGGTACCCCGTTCTGCATCACCGTGGACTTTGACACCGTGGGCGACGAGGCCAAGGGCATTGCTGCCGACAACTGCGTCACCGTCCGTGACCGTGACACCATGGAGCAGGTGCGTATGCCCATCAGCGAGCTGAAGAGCTACATCGAGAGCAAGATCGAGTTCTAAAAAATACACTGTTACGCAAAAAGCAGCCCCGCCAGAGCACCGGCGGGGCTGCTTTTTTGCGTTGTGACGCCTGAAAAAAGTGGCCCGGAAACATCCGCAGATGTTTCTGAGCCACAAAATTTAAAATCGTCAGGCGGGCAGGTTACTGCTGGGCGAAGATCTTTACCTCGTCCTTGTCCATAAAGGCTGCGCCTGCAAAGCCTGCGGCTTCCAGCTGACCCAGCTGCTTGCCCAGCTTTTTGCCCTGCGGCAGTACGGTGACGTTGTACTGCTCGCGCAGCACGGCGGCTTTGCGCAGCACGGCAGGGAAGTCGGTGTCCTTGCCGTACAGCAGGGCGATCTTCTGCTTTGCGCCGGGGATCTGGTAGCCCTGCTCCAGCAGAATGCCGCACACCCGCTCGAAGCCGATGGAGAAGCCCACGGCGGGCACCTGCACGCCAAGGAACTTGCCCACCATGTTATCGTAGCGTCCGCCGCCGGCCACAGCACCGCTGAACTGCGGGCAGGTCACCTCGAACACCATGCCGGTATAGTAGCCCTGACCGCGTACCAGACTGGGGCAGTAGGCTACCTGATAACGGCCTGCAGCCAGCGTGTTGGCGGTGGCCAGCACGTACTTCAGGTCATCGGCGATGGCGGGGTCGGCGCAGCGGGCAGCTACGGCGTCCAGCGTCACGTCCCCGGCGGCGATAAAGTCTGCCAGTGCGTGGATGGCGCTTTCCGGCAGCTGCTTCTCGGTCAGCTCAGCCTTCACGCCCTCGGCACCGATCTTGTCCATCTTGTCAAAGGTGATGCAGACGGAGTCCAGCGTGTCGGCGGCAAAGCCCATGCTCTCCAGCATCCCGCGCAGGATGCGGCGGTCGTTGATGTTGACGGTAAAGCCGGTAAAGCCGATGTTCAGCAAGGCGCGGGTGGTCACATCGATCAGCTCCACCTCGGCGTTGGGGGAAGCATCGCCCAGAATGTCGATATCGCACTGCACGAACTCACGCAGACGGCCCTTCTGCGGGCGCTCGGCGCGGAACACTCGGTCGGTCTGGATGACCTTGAAAGGGTTGGGCAGCTTGTCCTTGTTGGCTGCGTAGTAGCGGCTCAGCGGCAGGGTAAGGTCGTAGCGCAGACCCATGTCGGACAGCTGCTTGGGGTCACCGGTGTTCAGGGCAGCGGTCAGCTTGTCGCCGCGCTTGAGCACCTTGAAGATCAGGTTCAGGTTGTCGCCACCCTCGGATTTGTCCAGATTTTCCATATCCTCCAGCATGGGGGTAGAGATGCGCTCAAAACCGGCAGAGCGGTAGGTCTCCAGAATCTTGCCCTGAATGTAGTCGCGCAGGGTCTGTTCGGCGGGCAGCAGATCCCGCATACCCTTCAAAGCCTGTGTTTTCATAACAGTAATTCCTCTCTATCTGCAAATTGTACCCGCCCTCGATGCCTGAAAAGGGGCGGGAGCGTTTTTAACTCAGTACTTTACCATTATAAAGGATAATGCCGGATTGTCAATCCAAATGGGCACACTATCGCAAATTGCACAAATCTTTGAGGTGAAAGTATGAAGCAGCAGTTTGCAGCAAAACACCCGTGGACGATTCTGGCTGCGGGGGCAGCCATTCAGGTGCTTACCGGCTTACCGGCGGCGTGGGGCGTCTTTCAGCAGCCGGTCATGGAGGAATACGGCCTTTCGGAGCAGGGGGCGGGCTATGCCTTTGCCCTGCTCATTGCCGCCTTTGGGGTGGGGTGTGTGCTGGGCGGCTTTTTGCAGGATAAAAAAGGTCCGCGCTGCGCGGCGTTGTGGGGCACAGCCCTGCTCTGCGGCGGCTTTTTTGCAGCGGCCTTTCTGCCGGGCAGGGCAGGGTGGGGGTTCTTTCTGGCCTTCAGCATCCCGGCGGGGCTGGGTACGGCGTTTTTGTACCCCTCTATCCAGTCCTGCGCCCAAAAGTGGTACGCGGGGCGCAAGGGGCTGGCGACCGGGGTCATCGGCGGAGCGGTGGGACTTTCCGGCGCGTTCCTTACCCTGTTCGTCCGGGCAGCGCTGCGGGGCTTTGGCCCGGTGCAGGGCATCCGGGGCGCGTTCTGGGCGCTGGGGGCGCTCACCCTGCCGGTGTGCCTTGCGGGCAGTGCGGTACTCAGCGACCCACCGCAGAAAAAGCAGCAGCCAAGCGGCAAAAACACCCTCGACCTTTCCCCGGGGCAGATGCTGCGCACAAAGCAGTACTGGCTGTGTGCGGGCGCGGTGTGCTTTTCAACACCGGCGGTGCTGCTGTTCAGCCCTATCATCCTAAAGCTGGGCATGGAACGCGGGCTGGACGAGACCGCTGCGCTGTGGAGCATCGTACTGGGCAGCGTGGGCAGCGCTGCGGGACGGATGCTGATGCCCATGCTCAGCGACCACATTGGCCGCCGCGCCACCGACCTTGGACTGTTTGCAGCTTCGCTTGCGCTGTCGGCGGCGTTCTGGGCAGCGCAGGGCTGGTGGGTGGTGGTGTGCTACGCCGGGCTCACCTTCTGCTACTCGGCGTTGGCGGCGGTGCTGCCTGCCCTTTCCACCGACCTGTTCGGCCTGCCCCATGCGGGGGTGAACTACGGCTTTCTGGCCTTGGGGCAGAGCGTGGGCAGCCTTGCATTCCCCTTTGCAGCCAATCTGCTGGCGCTGGAAAACGGGCGGCACCTGCTTGCCATGGCCGGTGCGGCGGCGGGCTTTGCGGCCATCTGGGCGCTGCATCCGGTACAGAAAGACCCGCGCTGAAACGCGCAAAAAGTAAGGGCTGCAAAAAGTTTGCCGGTGCTTACGGCAGAATTGACAAAAACTTGACGATTGTTTTGTATAAAGCGGTGGAAATGACAGTTAGCGACGGATGACCGTAAAAACCGGCTGTACTTTTTGCAGGAAATGACTTGCAAAATTCGTCCGTTTTCTCTATAATAAAACCATGCGTGGTAGTACCGGTGCAGGCGCTGAAAGAGAGCAGCGCACCCGGTTCGGATGCAAGCAGTATGGAGCGGCGGCTGTGCCGGCAGGGCGCGGCGGCGGTTTTGTGCTGCCAAAGCGACATTTGTCAAAAGGAGAGTATGATTATGACCTATTCGCAGCAAGTACAGAATATGTGCCCGATCACCAAAGGTCCTAAGCATGGTCCGGCTCCCATCCCCGAAGAGGGCGCATGGGTCAAGGCCTATGAGATCAAGGACATCAGCGGCTACACCCATGGTGTGGGCTGGTGCGCACCCCAGCAGGGCACCTGCAAGCTGTCCCTGAACATCAAGAACGGCGTCATCGAAGAGGCTCTGGTGGAGACCATCGGCTGCTCCGGCATGACCCACTCTGCTGCTATGGCAGGCGAGATCCTGCCCGGCAAGACCATTCTGGAAGCTCTGAACACCGACCTGGTGTGCGACGCCATCAACGTGGCTATGCGCGAGCTGTTCCTGCAGATCGTCTACGGCCGCAGCCAGACCGCTTTCTCTGAGGACGGTCTGCCCATCGGCGCAGGTCTGGACGACCTGGGCAAGGGTCTGCGCTCCATGACCGGCACCATCTTCTCCACCAAGGAGAAGGGCGTGCGCTACCTGGAGCTGACCGAGGGCTACATCAACAAGCTGGCAGTGGACGCTAACGATGAGGTCATCGGCTATCAGTTCGTTAAGCTGGGCAAGATGATGGAGGATATCCGTCACGGCAAGACCCCCAACGAGGCTTACGAGAAGAACGTGGGTACTTACGGCCGCTTCAGCAAGGAGCAGGGCGCTGTGAAGTACATCGACCCGCGTGAGGAATAAGAGAGGAGGAACAACTCAATGGCAACTTTTGAATCTATGGATCGCCGTATGCCTAAAATCGAGGCATGCCTGAAGGCTAACGGTCTGGAGTCTCTGGACGCTTGCAACGAGATGCTCCTCGCTAAGGGCATCGACTGCGACAAGATCGTCCGCGGCGTGCAGCCCATCTGCTTTGATAACGCTGTCTGGGCTTACACTCTGGGCACCGCTATCGCTGTGAAGCGCGGCCTGACCGACGCTGCCGAGTGCGCAGCTGCAATCGGTGAGGGTCTGGAAGCTTTCACCATCCCCGGCTCTGTTGCTGAGCAGCGTCAGGTCGGTCTGGGTCACGGCAACCTGGGCGCTCGTCTGCTGAGCGAGGACACCACCTGCTTCGCTTTCCTGGCAGGCCACGAGTCCTTTGCTGCTGCTGAGGGTGCTATCGGCATCGCCCGCACCGCAAACAAGGTCCGCAAGACCCCCCTGCGCGTCATCCTGAACGGTCTGGGCAAGGACGCAGCTTACATCATTTCCCGTATCAACGGCTTCACCTACGTGCAGACCGAGTACGATATCCCCACCCAGACCCTGACTGTGGTCAAGGAGATCCCCTTCTCCGAGGGTGAGCGCGCAGCCGTTAAGTGCTACGGCGCTAACGACGTTATGGAAGGCGTTGCCATCATGAAGAAGGAGGACGTGCAGTGCTCCATCACCGGCAACTCCACCAACCCCGTCCGCTTCCAGCATCTGGTTGCCGGCACCTACAAGAAGTGGGCTATCGAGAACGGCAAGAAGTACTTCTCCGTTGCTTCCGGCGGCGGCACCGGCCGTACCCTGCACCCCGATAACGTGGCTGCAGGCCCCGCAAGCTACGGCCTGACCGACTCTCTGGGCCGCGTGCACGGCGATGCTCAGTTCGCAGGCTCCTCTTCTGTGCCCGCACACGTTGAGATGATGGGTCTGATCGGCATGGGCAACAACCCCATGGTCGGCGCTACCGTTGCCTGCGCTGTTGCTGCAGCTCAGGCTAACGCCTAATCTTTTCCTAAGTTTCAGCGAGGGGAAGCTGCTCTCCGAATGAGCAGCTCCCCCTTTTTTGCTGATAGATATCCGAACACAAGCAACCCAAAATAAGAAGGATGAAACAATGAAAAAGAATCAGATCCGCAAGAGCGTGGCTGCGCTGGCCATGGCGGCTGTTGTAAGCGTCAGCCTGTTGGGCTACGGCTGCGGCAGCAAGCCTGCCTCCTCCACCGCAGGCGTGTCCGGCGAGTTCACCGGCACTGCCAAGGGTATGGGCGGCGATGTTACCGTCACTCTGACTTTGACCGACGGCAAGATCACCGGCTGCACCGCCGAGGGCAAGGACGAGACCCCCGGCATCGGCACCATGGCTCTGGAGCAGCTGCCCGGCGCTATTGCCGAGAGCGGCAGCATTGCCGTGGACGGTGTGGCCACCGCAACCATCACCTCTGACGCCATCAAGGAAGCTGCTGCTGCCGCTCTGGTCGCAGCCGGCCTGAACGCTGACGACTACAAGACCGAGGTCAAGGCCGAGGAAAACAAGGCCGAGGACTCCACCATTGACGCAGACATTGCCATCGTGGGTGCAGGCGGTGCAGGTATGACTGCTGCCATCACGGCTGCTGCCGAGGGCAAGAGCGTGGTCATTCTGGAGAGCCAGCCCATGGTGGGCGGCAACTCTGTGCGCGCTACCGGCGGCATGAACGCTGGTGACACCGTGTATCAGGACGAGAACGAGTTCGGCGAGTCCGCAGGCGTGGAAAAGACCCTGAAGACCGCTGCTGAAAAGTACGCCGACAACGCTACCATCACCGCTCTGGCTAAGACCGTCTCTGAGCAGTGGGCAGCTTATCAGGCAGACCCCAAGGGCTACTTCGACTCTGTGGAGCTGATGGAGCTGGACACCATGATCGGCGGCAAGGGCATCAACGACCCCGCACTGGTGGAGACTCTGTGCTCTAACAGCGCTGACGCCATCGACTGGCTGGACGAGCACGGCATCACCCTGCACAGCGTTTCCAGCTTCGGCGGCGCATCCGTCAAGCGTATCCACCGCCCCGTGGATGCTGAGGGCAAGACCCTTTCTGTGGGCTCCTACATGATCCCCCTGCTGCAGGAGAACTGCGACAAGGCCGGCGTGCAGACCCTGCTGAACACCACCGCTACCGAGCTGCTGACCGATGCAAACGGTGGCGTTGTGGGCGTGAAGGCTACCGGCTCCACCGGCGAGACCATCACCGTGAATGCCAAGGCTGTGGTGCTGACCACCGGCGGCTTCGGCGCAAATCTGGACATGGTCACCGAGTACAAGCCTGAGCTGAAGGGCTTTATGACCACCAACGCCGCAGGCGCACAGGGTCAGGGCATTGAGATGGCTACCGCTGTGGGCGCTGACACTGTGGACATGGATCAGATCCAGATCCACCCCACCGTGGAGGCTAACACCGCCGCTCTGATCACCGAGGGTCTGCGCGGCGACGGCGCTGTGCTGATCAACGCCGAGGGCAAGCGCTTTATCGACGAAGTGGGCACCCGTGACGTGGTTTCCGCTGCCGAGATCGCTCAGACCGGCAGCTACAGCTGGCTGGTGGTGGATCAGGCTATGGTCGATGCTTCCAGCGTCATTCAGGGCTACATCAAGAAGGGCTACACCGTGACCGGCCAGACCTACGAGGAACTGGCAAAGGCTATGGGCGTGGACGAGGCTGCTTTTGCCGAGACCATGAAGACCTGGAACGGCTACGTTGAGGCCAAGAACGACCCCGACTTTGGCCGTACCAGCTTTGCAAAGGCTCTGGATACTGCTCCCTACTACGCCATCAAGGTCACCGCAGGTGTGCACCACACCATGGGCGGCCTGAAGATCAACACCAACACCGAGGTGCTGAAGGCTGACGGTTCTGTGATCCCCGGCCTGTTCGCAGCAGGTGAGGTGACCGGCGGTGTGCACGGTGCAAACCGTCTGGGCGGCAACGCTGTGGCCGACTTTACCGTCTTTGGCCGCATTGCCGGTGCAGCTGCCAGCAAGTACGCTGCATGAGCATAAAGCAAAAAAACTCTGACACCGCCGCCCCCAAGGGCAGCGCGTGGAAGAAAAATGTGATCTTTGCACTGGTGGTGCTGGCGCTGGCCGCAGGTGTTTTTCTTGCGGTGCGGGCGCAGCACCCCGCCAAGGGCAGCGGCCTGCAGGCCGTTGTGGATTTCGGTGACGGCGTTACCGAGACTTTGACCCTTGCGCAGGATCACGATTACCTGTACGAAGTAGGAGACTACATCGTGCACCTGCAGGTGAAGGAGGGTGCCATCGCGTTTTTGGACAGTCAGTGCCCGGACCATGTCTGTGAGCAATTCGGCTGGCTGGATAAGGACGGTGCATGGGCCGCCTGTGTGCCCGCAGGCGTGTATGTGGTGGTAGAGCCCACCGCAGACGCAGGTTCAAAATGAAGTGATCAGGCTTCCATGATGGATGTCTCCCTGAATACAAAGGGGAGACATCCATTTTGTTTTACGGAAACAGGTGTTGCCCGCGCACCAAAATGCGGGCAGACGATGTTTTGCCTGCGCGATTCTGCATCTTTTTGTTGACAAACCCGCACTTTTTGCGTATGATAGAAGCAACACTGAAAATTGTGTCAAATTGGCTGTGAAGAGAAGAGTACGCACCGTCTGCGCCTGACAGAAAGCCCGAAGGATGGAACCGGGCAGGCCGCGCGGTGCCGAAGATGGTCTTGGAGCTGCGCAGGTGAACAATGAGCCTGCGACGGGGTGCGCCCGTTACCGCGCAAAGGCCGGTTTTTGCCGGCTAAAGGCTGCGTCCGCAAGGGCACAGCGAAGCAAGGTGGTACCACGAAGGTTCAGCGCTCTCGTCCTTGTCCGGTTATAACCCGGCAGGGCGGGAGCGCTTTTTGTTTGCAGAACCAAAAGAAAGGAAGACAGACCCCCATGAGCGAACACAAAACATTTTATATCACCACCCCTATCTATTACCCCAGCGATAAGCTGCATATCGGCCACAGCTACACCACCGTGGCCTGCGATGCGCTGGCCCGCTTCAAGCGGATGCAGGGCTACGACGTCATGTTCCTGACCGGCACCGATGAGCACGGCCAGAAGATCCAGGATAAGGCCGCCGATGCCGGCGTCACCCCCAAGGAGTATGTGGACAAGATCGTTGCTACCGTCAAGGATCTGTGGAAGCTGCTGGACGTCAGCTACGACCGCTTTATCCGTACCACCGACGACTACCACATGGAAAGCTGCCAGAAGATCTTCACCAAGCTGTACGAGCAGGGCGATATCTACAAGGGCGAGTACATCGGCCACTACTGCAAGCCTTGCGAGAGCTTCTGGACCGACAGCCAGCTGGTGGACGGCAAGTGCCCGGACTGCGGCCGCGAGGTCTACGATGCCCACGAGGAGGCCTACTTCTTCAAGACCAGCAAGTACGCCGACCGCCTGCTGAAGCTCTATGAGGAGAACCCCCAGTTCATCCAGCCCGAGAGCCGCAAGAACGAGATGATCGCCTTCATCAAGCAGGGCCTGCAGGACACCTGCGTGTCCCGTACCTCGGTCAAGTGGGGCATCCCCGTGCCCTTTGACCCCAAGCACACCATGTATGTGTGGGTGGACGCCCTGAGCAACTATATCTCCGCCCTTGGCTACGGCAACGAAACTTACCACGACTACGATAAATTCTGGCCGGCCGACCTGCACATGGTGGGCAAGGAAATCCTGCGCTTCCACACCATCCTGTGGCCTGCCATGCTGATGGCACTGGATCTGCCCCTGCCCAAGCGGGTGTTCGGCCACGGCTGGCTGCTGATGAACGGCGGCAAGATGTCCAAGTCTGTGGGCAACGTGGTGGACCCCGTTATCCTGTGCGACCGCTACGGCGTGGACGCCATCCGCTACTTCCTGCTGCGCGAGATCCCCTTCGGCAACGATGGTATGTTCACCAACGAAGCACTGATCAACCGCATCAACAGTGATCTGGCGAACGACTTGGGCAACCTGCTCAGCCGCACCGTGGCCATGTGCGAAAAGTACTTCGGCGGTACTGTGCATAATGTGGCGGGTACTGAGACCATCGACGCTGAGCTGGAGACCATGGTCAACGAGCTGACCGCTAAGGTCACTGCCGATATGGATGACTTGACCATCCCGCAGGCACTGATGGAGATCTTTGCGGTCATCCAGCGCGCCAACAAGTATATCGACGAGACCGCACCTTGGGCACTGGCAAAGGACGAAGCCAACAAGCAGTGTCTGGAGAGTGTGCTGTACCACCTGTGCGAGGCACTGCGCGTGTGCGGCATCCTGCTGAACGCCTACCTGCCTACCACTGCCCCCAAGATGATGGAACAGCTGGGTCTGGACGCTTCTGCACTGGATCTGACCAAGACCACCTACGGCGCACAGCAGACCTATACCGTACATAAGGGCGAAGCTCTGTTCCCCCGCATTGACGTGGCTAAGGAGATCGCCCACCTGAAGGAAGAGGACGAGAAGCGCAAGGCCGCTGCCGCTGCTGCCAACAAGGCTAAGGAGGAAGCCGAGAAGAAGGCTGCCACCCCCGCAGAGGAGAGCACCGTGGACTTTACCCACGAGGAAGAGATCGACTTTGATACCTTCTGCAAGGTGGAGCTGCGCGTGGCCGAGGTGCGCGCCTGCGAGAACCTGAAGGAGAGCAAGAAGCTGCTGCACCTCACCGTCTTTGACGGTGAGCGGGAGCGCTGCATCCTGTCCGGCATTGCCAAGTGGTTCAAGCCGGAGGATCTCATTGGCAAAAAGCTGGGCATCGTGTGCAATCTGGCACCCCGTCCCATGCTCAAGGGCAAGTACGTCAGCGAGGGCATGATCTTTGCTGCCGACACCGCCGACGGCGGCTGCTCCATTGCTTTCTACGGTGACGATACCCCCGTGGGCAGCCGCATCCACTAAGTGAGGAACATCATGTCTGATAATACAGCCGTCCGTGCGGCAAAGCTGGATAAGATCTTCGGCACACCGGTTTGCGCCGTGCTGCTGGCTATTTTCTGCAATGTCCTGTGGGGCTCGGCCTTTCCGTTCATCAAGCTGGGCTACCGCCTGTTCTCCATCGACTCCGGCAACACGGCCTCCATCTTCTGCTTTGCAGGGGTGCGGTTCATGCTGGGCAGCGTGCTGGTGCTGCTGGGCAGCATCCTGCTGCAGGGAAAGGTACCCCGCCTGCCCCGGGGCAGGGTGGCAGCCGAGTGCTGCGCGCTGGGCTTGTGGCAGACCACGGCACAGTATGCGTTCTACTATATCGCCGTGGCGATGCTCACCGGCGCGTTTGGCGGCATTCTGAACAGCACCCAGAGCTTTCTGGGCGTCATCTTTGCCCATTTTATTTATGGCAATGCGGACCGCATGACCCCGGCAAAAACGCTGGGCTGTGCTGTGGGCTTTGCGGGCGTGCTCATCGGCACCCTTGGCAACCACGGCAGCGGCAGCGGCTGGGGCGTGTTCTGCATGATGGCGGCGACCGTCATCTTCACCCTGTCCGGCCCGTGGAACAAGTCGGTCACCAAAAAGGCCGACAGCTTTGCCGTCTGCTTTCTGAACCTGTTTGTGGGCGGGTTGGCGCTGTTTGTGCTGGGTACCGTTATGGGCGGGCGTCTCCATGTGCAAAGCGCTCTGGCTGCGGTGGTCATGCTGTATCTGGCCTTCATCTGCGGCGCAGGCTATATCTTGTGGGCACTGCTGATGAAAAACAACCCGGTCAGCCGCATCGCCATCTTTGGCTTTGTCAACCCGGTGGTCAACGTGCTGCTGAGCGCTGTGCTCAACGGTGAGCCACTGTTCCGCTGGCAGTATCTGGCGGCGCTGGTGTTCGTGTGCGTGGGCATCTGGCTGGTGAATAAAGCCCCCGCCAAAAAGGAGAAGGTATGACCGGACCTATTTTCGACACCCACGCCCATTACAGTTCCCGCGCTTTTGACGCCGACCGCTTTGCTCTGCTGGACAGCCTGCCCGGCAAGGGTGTGGTAGGCGTGTGCGAGCAGGCCACCCACTCCGGGGATGCGCCCCGGGTGCTGGAGCTGGCACACCGCTACCCGTGGGTAGTGGCAGCGATTGGCATCCACCCGGAAAGCCTGCTGCCCGCTGCCGATTGCGGCGAGGACGGCCCCGCGCCCACGGTGTCGGTGTACGGCGGCGACTGGGCTGCTGAGATGCAGGCGCTGACGCCTTACTACGACGACCCCAAGGTGGTGGCGGTAGGGGAGTGCGGGCTGGATTACCACTGGCCAGTGCCCAAGGACGCCCAGCTGGCGCTGTTTGAAGCCGAGATCCGGCTGGCGCTGGAACTGGACAAGCCCATCATCGTGCACGACCGGCAGGCGCACGCAGACGTCTACGCTCTGCTCAAAAAGTACCGCCCCAAGGGCATCGTACACTGCTATTCCGGCAGCGCCGAGGATGCCGTGCAGCTGGCGGCGCAGGGACTGTATATTGGCTTTGGCGGTGCCTGCACCTTCAATGGTGCCAAGCGCGCAGCCAAGGCCATCGAAGCCCTGCCGCTGGACGCCATCGTGCTGGAGACCGACTGCCCCTACATGGCACCGGAGCCGGTGCGCGGCACCCGCTGCGACAGCTCCCTCATCCGCTATGTGGGTGCATACATCGCCCAGCGCAAGGCGCTGGAGCCGGAAGAGGTGCTCCGCACCACCGACGCAAACGCCCGCCGGGTGTTCGGGCTGTAACTGTTTTCCGCAGGTCGCGGGGCAAAGCGCTCCGCTTCTGAATAAAAAGCTGATATTTTTAAACCGATAAGAATAAGGAGATCACTATTATGAAGGCACGCATTCCCAAACACCGCGAGTTCATCATCAACTTCCCCGACAGCATCGACCAGAACAAGGCCAACGAGGGCTGGGCAAAGCTGCAGCAGATCGTGGAGGACTACAAGAAGGCACACAACGGCGCTTCTGTTTACGCTCCCACCTTCATCGAGGACTGCGAGCCCGAGGTCAAGAAGCTGCAGGAAGAGTACGGCTTTGAGTATACCGTGGAGTTCGTTCAGTAAGTTCAGCATCGCCTGATAGTAAAAGGGTCATTGCACAAACCGTGCAATGACCCTTTTTGCGTAAGTTCATCCCATAAAATAGCATACCGGAGCGTCCGCAGACGTCCCGTATTATACCTCGTAGTCCAGACAGACGCGGTTTTTGTAGTAAGGGCGCACCTTGCTGTTTGCCACTGCCACATGCGCCGGGTGGGTGGAGTAGCCCTTGAGCGCCTCGGCGCTCTCAAAGGTGGTATCCAGCATCAGGTCGGCGTTGGAGGAGGGAAGGGCATCAATGTTGACATGGATGTCCACGAGCCCCGGAATCTTGCCGGAAAGGCTTTCCAGACCCTCTTTGATGCCGGCCTTGACGGCGGCCTTTTCCTCGACAGACAACTCGTCCTTCAGCTGCCAGAGAATAACGTGCTTGACCATAACAAAAAACCTCCTGCGTTTTTTCTCATTGTAACAGGGCGAGAAAGAATCCGCAAGAGGAAACAGGAAAGTCTTATGTGGGCGCGAACAGCAGCACCACCAAAAGCACAGCACAGAGCACCGAAACTACGATGCCCTCCAACCGGGTCAGCCGGATGTACTCCTCCGTAGGTTCGGGCACCTGCGTATACCGCCCACGGGAACGCAAGGCAATGGCATCCTCCGGCTGCAGCGCCATAAAAATACCGAACCCAATGCCGAAAAGCGCGACCAAGATCGATAAGATGACTTCCATGGAAAACCCTCACTTTTTGTTTTTGTCGTCCCTGCTCAGGGTATAGCACAGATGTGAGATCAGCAGAGCAGCACTGAACACGAGCGCCGCCACCATCAAAATAGAGCGTAGCGGCTCTACTCTAGGTAGAAAAATGTTGACCAGATAGAGTGCACCGCAAAGGAGCGACAGGATGCCGAAGGGTCTGTGGAAGTGGTTCTTTTCGTCCTCACTGCTCCAGCCAGTGCCGGTGCCATTGTAAAGGTCCCGGATGCCGCGGTATAAAAACAATACGCCCAGTGCTGCGTTCAGCCAGGCTGAAGTGGAAAGATTCAGGTTCATATAGTTGTACTTGCCTCCCGGCGGCTCAATCCGCGCTGTGCTCCCAGATTTCATACAGGATCAGGTAGATCACATCAACGATGACTGTAATGGTGCGTACCCCGTTGCTCAGGGTAGGGAAGTTGCCCAGAAACTGCGAAGAAGCAAGAACCATTGCGTTGAAGATCTCCCACACGCCGTTTTTCTTCTGCCACATGGCGCGGTATTCCGGGTCGCGGTCATATTGGTTGAAAAAGGTGTGGATCAGCGGGTCTTTGCCCTGCAAGTCGCGGATGCCCATCCACAGTGCCACAAGGCAGAACAAAAGCTCGATAATGTTGTACCAGCCAAACGCCAGCTGCATAAAATGCACCTCCCATCTTTTACCATATTATAACATAGGGGGACGAAAACACAAGGACGCTATTCAACCTTCCTGCGCAAATTTTGCATAAATTGCGCATCAACTATTTGTTGAAACAACATAAAATAAAACCAGCCGGACGAGGCGGTTGCAAGCCCTCGTCCGGCTGGATACTTACTTCTTCGGAGTCATAAGCCTCTTCTCCTTGGTGACCTCATTTTCGGAATACGGGTTTCATAGGGTGACTCTCCTTAGAAACGTTTCTTCAGAATTTAGGTGCTTTACAAGGGGATGAAAATCAACTGTACATTGGACTGACCCTTTTCTCAACTGTTGGACTGCGGCAAACGGTTCATGAGGATGAATTTCATATTACCACATTCTTTCAAGTTAGATTTGCAAGGGAAGCGTCTTACTTAGTACATTGGTAGAACTCCTTTTCAGCTATTCAAATAAGGTTCTCCGGATCATTGATACTTTCATAAGAATCATCTCCAGCGGATCTATCTGAACGCTCTGGGGAAGAATTGAATCGACAGGTTGTCGTGTTATCGCATTATTGATGCTCAAGACCGGCTCTGTTTTTGTGTTTTTATACGGGGGAAACATCCCGTTTGTGGTGAGCCTCTATTTTGCTTCTCAGCGAACCCCGACAGCCTGTCCCTGCTGTGCGGGTTCCATATCAACCATCGGTCTTCGCTCCTTTCTTCTTAAAGTCAGCGGGAGTAACTCTCTTTTGAGCTTCTGCTGTACTTCTCTGGTTTCTGGCTTAATTATACAGGAAGATGCACGTTTTGTCTATTGGCAGACCGCACAAAGAAAAGATTTTGTTTTTGTGCAATGTTAAAACCTGCAGCGGTGCGGAAAAATTGCCCAGAAGTTCCGGGCCGTTCGTGAAGGATTTTTCACAAAAGGGGAGAAAGTGCCCGCAAGGTATTATGCACCGGTTCTATTTGTGCTAAAATAGCGTCAATGAATGGTAGTCGCCGCCGCCCCGCGAGATGAAAGTTTCGCGGGGCGGCTTTTTTGCGGCAAAAATTTGCATAAAAAAGAAACGGAGAATCAATCAAAATGCCTAAAACTTTACCGGAACGCATCTTCTTTACCATTGTCATGGCCGCTATCATGGTCTATGGCATGATCGTCTACAATGTGGCGCTGAATACAAACGGCGTGACCAACGCTACTTTTGTTATGGCTCTGCACGAAATGCCGATCATGGTGCCAGTGGCCTTTGTGCTGGAATTTTTTGTGGTGGAAAAGCTGGCCACGAAGCTGGCATTCCTGTTTATGCGTCCAACAGACCGCCCGCAGTTCATCACTTACGCTATCTCGCTGATGATCGTGTGCATCATGTGCCCAGTGATGAGCCTGGTCGCAACGCTGCTGTTCAAAGAGCCGAGCTTTGGGATGTGGGTGCATACTTGGGGCTGCAATATGCCCATGGCGCTGTGCTGGCAGATGCTGTACTGCGGCCCGCTGGCCCGTGCCATCTTCCGGCTGGTGTTCCGCCGTGGGGAAAAGCAGGCCGCGTAAGGCGGTTGGCCTGCGATTCTATAATAAATATGTATAAGAAATATACATAAGATGCTGCCCGAACATACCGGGGAAGATACCTATACGTTTTTTATATACCTGATATATAAAAGCTATACGGTATGGCTATTTTTGCGGAAATATTTCCCAAAACCGGAAGAATGCGCCTGCAAAGCCTTGGATAAAACAAAATGAATTGTACAGAGCGTACACTTTTGAATGCTTCAACTGTGCACTGTGTACAACAGTTTTGTTTTGCCGGTGCAATGCTACCGGGTAAAATGTAGAATGTGCACAAATACCCTTGCCAATTTTGTGCAATCGTACTATTATACACAACGAAAAAAGACGAAACCGACAAAGAAAGGGGAGGGCGCAGACAGCATTCAGGCAGCGCCTTCCTTACTTTTTTCACGGTACACAGTCTTTTCTTCACGCGATAAGAAGGTGTGAAGGGGCGCGGAGCAAAAGTGTGCGTCAGATCCTCGGCCGGGGATGCACCGCACATCCGGCTCACGCCCGCAGACCCCTATCCCTGCAGGAAGGAGGAAAAGCAAATGAACAAATTGACGCAGGCTCTGATGGAAGAGCTTACCGTGGAGTATGTCAAGGTCGGCTCGCTGCAGATCCCGGAATCGGTGGTCATCAGCTGGGTGATCATGCTGCTGCTGGTGGTGGGCTCCATCCTGCTTACCCGCAACCTGAAGGTGGATCACATCAGCAAGCGTCAGGCAGCACTGGAAGCGCTGTACTCCCTTGGCAAAAACTTCTTTGAAGGGTTGCTGGGCAAGGAGGGCAGCCGCTATGTGCCCTACCTGATGACCGTGGCGCTGTACATTGCCTGCTCCAACGTGATCGGTGTGTTCGGCGTAAAGCCCCCCACAAAGGATCTGGATGTGACCGCTGCGCTGGCACTGATGAGCATCGTGCTTATCGAGTATGCAGGCGTTCGCGCCCGGGGCGGCGCGGGCTTTCTTAAGAGCCTTGCAGCCCCTACCCCCATCATGACCCCCATGAACATCCTCGAGATCGCCATTCGCCCCACCAGTCTGTGTATGCGACTGTTCGGCAACGTGCTGGGCGCGTTCGTTATCATGGAACTGCTCAAGCTGGTGGTGCCGGTGTTCGTCCCGGCGGTGTTCAGCCTGTATTTTGACCTATTCGATGGTCTGATCCAGACCTATGTTTTCGTGTTCCTGACCGCACTGTTCATGAAAGAGAGTATCGGCGGCGAGGAATAAACAACACATTTAAAACTGTAATTACAAAGGAGATAGAACTATGAGTGGTTTGGTAGCTCTGGGCGCTGGCATTGCAGCGCTGACCGGCATTGGCGGCGGTATTGGCATTGGTATTGCAACGGGTAAGGCAACGGAGGCTATCTCCCGCCAGCCGGAGGCTTCCGGCAAGATCCAGACGAACCTGCTGCTGGGCGCTGCTCTGGCAGAAGGTACCGCAATTTTCGGCTTCGTCGTTGCACTGCTGATCATCCTGTTCCTGGGCCAGTAACGGAGGCGTGGACGAATGCTGAAGTTGGATTTGAACCTGCTGTGGACCGTGGTGGATGTCCTGATCCTGTATGTGCTGCTGCGCAAGTTTTTGTTCAAGCCCATCCAGAACGTGCTGGATCAGCGCCAGAAGACGATCGAGGCAGACATTGCAGCGGCACAGACCTCCAAGACCGAGGCCGCCGCAGCACTTACGACCGCGCAGGACAAGCTGCGTAATGTGGACAACGAAGCCGCAGCCCGCCGCGAAGCCTACGAGAAGCAGGCCGAGGTGGAAAAGCAGCAGCTGCTGGCCGATGCGCAGAAGCAGGCCGATGAGATCGTGGCTGCCGGTAAGGCTGCTGTGGAGATCGAGCGCCAGAACAAGCTGCGGGAAGCAGATGCACAGGCTACGGCACTGGCACGCTCCATGTGCGAAAAGCTTTTGAAACATAATTTGACCGCCCAGGATGATGATCAGCTGCTGGACGATCTGCTGCAGAAAGCAGGTGCAGGCAATGGCAACTGAATTCAGTCGTGAATTTTTTGCGGATAACCGCATCGTCAAGGCCAGCCTGCGCTGCGCCCATAAACTCCGCGAAAAAGATCTGGACCGCATCAAGTCGGAGATCAAAAAGCTGTATGACGCCACGGAAGTCATCCTGAATATCACCGTGGACGAGAGCCTGCTTTCCGGCTATGTCCTGCAGGTGGGCGACCGCGTGTTCGACAATTCCGGCCGTCATCAGCTGGACAAAATGATGGAGGGCAAGCCCTCGCTGGCTACCCTCAAGACCCGCATCGAGGACTACAAGCCCGCCGAGACCTCCGCAGAGGGCGGTGTGGTCATCTCCTCTGCCGATGGCATCGTGCACATTGACGGCATGAACCGCGCTGTGTACGGCGAGATCGTCACCTTTGAAAACGGTGCCAAGGGTATGGTGGAAAGCGTGGAGCCGGAGCAGCTGGGCGTTATGCTGTTCGATGGCGCCGAGACCGTTGGTGTGGGCACTATGGTCACCCGCAGCGGCAAGCGCGCCGGTATCCCGGTGGGCGATGCTTTTCTGGGCCGTGTCATCAGCCCGCTGGGCGAGCCCATCGACGGCAAAGGCCCCATTGAGGCCGAGGGCTACAACCCCATTGAGAAGCAGGCACCCAGTATTCTGGAACGCCAGAGCGTGGACACCCCGCTGCACACCGGTATTCTGGCTATCGACTCCATGTTCCCCATCGGCCGCGGTCAGCGTGAGCTGATCATCGGCGACCGCCAGACCGGCAAGACTTCCATTGCCACCGACGCCATCCTGAACCAGAAGGACAAGGATGTGCTGTGCATCTATGTGGCCATCGGTCAGAAGGCTTCCTCCATCGCCCGCGTGGCAGAGGATCTGAAAAAGCATGGCGCTATGAGCTATACCACCATCGTGGCAGCTACTGCGTCGGATTCTGCCCCGCTGCAGTACATTGCCCCCTATGCAGGCACTGCACTGGCCGAGTACTTCATGGCCAAGGGCAAGAGCGTGCTCATCGTCTATGATGACCTGTCCAAGCACGCGGTGGCCTACCGTGCCATCTCGCTGCTGCTGCGCCGCTCTCCGGGTCGTGAAGCTTACCCCGGCGATGTGTTCTATCTGCACTCCCGTCTGCTGGAGCGCTCCTGCCGTATGCGGGATGATCTGGGCGGCGGCTCTATCACCGCACTGCCCATCGTAGAGACGCAGGCCGGCGATGTTTCGGCCTACATCCCCACCAACGTCATCTCCATCACCGACGGTCAGATCTTCCTGGAGAGCGCCCTGTTCAACGCCGGCAACCGCCCGGCTGTCAACGTGGGTCTGTCGGTTTCCCGTGTGGGCGGCGCTGCCCAGACCAAGGCCATGAAAAAGGCCAACGCAAACCTGCGTATCGAGCTGGCGCAGTATAAGGAGATGGAATCCTTTGCACAGTTCAGCTCCGATCTGGACGCCGAGACCCGCCGTCAGCTGGAGCACGGCAAGGCACTGATGGAAATGCTCAAGCAGCCGCTGTGCCAGCCCAAGTCCGATGCCGAGCAGGTGGTCATTCTGGTGCTGGCTTCCCACGGCCTGCTGGACACCCTGCCCACCGCAGAACAGCGGGAAAAGACCGCTGCCTTTGTGCGGCAGTTCCGCGCAGACGTCTCCGGCACCATGCAGAAGATCGATGCCGACGGCAAGCTGGAGCCCGACCGTGTGGACGCCATCCTGAACGCTTGGAAAGCTTATGCGGGAGGCAATGACCATGTCGTCCAGTAAGCTGCTGAAGGAGCGCATCGAGAGCATTCAGGATACCATGAAGATCACCAATGCCATGTACCTGATCTCTTCGTCCAAGCTGCGCAAGGCACGGCAGAACTACCAGAATGTGTCCCCATACTTTAACCGTATGCGGGATACCATCTCCCGTGTTGTGCCGCATCTGCCGGAGGAGCCGGAGCACCCCTTCTTCCACGAGCGGAATCTGGAAAACCCCCGGCGGGCGTATCTGGTGCTTACTGCCGATAAGGGCATGGCAGGTGCTTATAACCAGAACCTGCTCAAGTTTTTGCGGGAGCACGCAGACCCCAACGACCGCTTTTATGTCATCGGTCAGGTGGGCTACCGCGCTCTGCGCCACCGGGACCCCCGCCTTGTAGAGGAGTTCCGTTACAGCGCTACCGCACCTACCCTGCAGCGTGCCCGCGACATCACGGTGGACGCCATTGATGACTTCAAGTCCGGCAAGCTGGACGAGATCTACATCGTCTACACCAAGATCCAGAACGCCCTTACCAGCGAGCCTGTCATGGAGCGTCTGCTGCCGCTGGACCGGCGGTTTTTGCAGCCTGCTCCCAAGGGTCTGGGCGACCCCAAGGGCGAGGTGGAACTGGTGCCGGACGCATGGACGGTGTTCGAGCAGATCGCACCCATCTATATGCACGGCATGATCTTTGGTGCCATGACCGAGAGCTTCTGCGCCGAGCAGAGCGCCCGCATGACCGCCATGGATTCTGCTACCAAGAGCGCCAATGACATGATCCGGGACTTGCAGCTGGAATACAACCGCACCCGTCAGGGCTCCATTACACAGGAGATCACCGAGATCATCGGCGGCGCGGCTGCCGTGCAGGATCGGACATAATAAAGGAACTTTCTCTGGCATCGCGCAGCGATGGCTGAGAGGGTTCGTTGGATAAACAAGATTTGACAAGAGGCAATCCAAATGATACAGGGAACTATTATTCGCGTAGCAGGCCCCGTGGTGGATGTGCAGTTCACCGCCGGCAGGCTGCCTGCCCTGCAGGAGGCGCTTACCGTGACCGCAGAGGGCACCGAGCGCACCATGGAGGTGACGCAGCACGTCAACGAGACCACGGTGCGCTGCATCATGCTTTCTGCCAGCGAGGGTCTGGGCAAGGGAATGCCGGTGGAAGCTACCGGCCACGGCCTGACCGCCCCTGTGGGCGAGGGCACACTGGGCCGTATGTTCGACCCGCTGGGCCGCCCCATTGACGGCAAGGGTGCTGTGGACGAGCTGCCGCACTGGCCCATCCACCGCAAGGCACCCGGCTTTGCAGAGCAGAAGCCCGCAACTGAGATTCTGGAGACTGGTATCAAGGTCATCGACCTGCTGGCACCTTACGCCAAGGGCGGCAAGATCGGCCTGTTCGGCGGTGCCGGTGTGGGCAAGACCGTGCTGATCCAGGAACTGATCCATAACGTGGCCACCGAGCACGGCGGCTACTCCATCTTCACCGGCGTAGGCGAGCGCTCCCGCGAGGGCTGCGACCTGTGGGGCGAGATGAACGCCTCCGGCGTGCTGGACAAGACCGCACTGGTCTTTGGCCAGATGAACGAGCCCCCGGGAGCCCGTATGCGCGTGGCCGAGACCGGCCTGACCATGGCAGAGTACTTCCGTGAGGAAACCCACAAGGACGTGCTGCTGTTCATTGATAACATCTTCCGTTTCGTGCAGGCCGGCAGTGAGGTCTCTGCCCTGATGGGCCGTATGCCCTCTGCCGTGGGCTACCAGCCCACGCTGGCCAACGAGCTGGGCGCTCTGCAGGAGCGCATCACCTCCACCAAGGACGGCTCCATCACCTCGGTGCAGGCCGTCTATGTGCCTGCCGACGACCTGACCGATCCCGCCCCCGCCACCACCTTTGCCCATCTGGACGCCACCACCGTGCTGTCCCGTAAGATCGTGGAGCAGGGCATCTACCCGGCTGTGGACCCGCTGGCTTCCACCTCCCGCATTCTGGAAGCAGACATCGTGGGCGAGGAGCACTACCGCGTGGCCCGCAAGGTGCAGTCCATTCTGCAGCGCTATCAGGAGCTGCAGGACATCATTGCCATTCTGGGCATGGACGAGCTGGACGAGAACGACAAGCTGACCGTCATGCGCGCCCGCAAGCTGCAGAAATTCCTGTCCCAGCCCTTTGCCGTGGCCGAAAACTTTACCGGTCTCAAGGGTAAGTATGTGCCCCTGAAGGACACCGTGCGCAGTTTTGCCGCCATTGTGGACGGCAAGGCCGACGACCTGCCGGAGTGGGCGTTCTTCAACGTAGGTACGCTGGAAGAAGCACGCGAAAAGGCAGAAAAGAAGCTGGCTGAGGAAAAGGGCGGTGCCGTCTGATGAACAAGTTCATGCTGAGCATCACAGCGTCCAGCGGCGAGTTCTATCAGGGTGACTGCGAGGATCTGACCCTGCCCATCAGCGATGGCATCTACGGCGTACAGGCCGGGCATAACCCGGTGCTGGTGGCGCTGCACATGGGCATCCTCCACTTTGTGGTGGACGGCAAAGCCCGGGATGTGCTGGTGGGTGACGGCATTGCCGAGGTGACCCCCGCCTATGTGATGGTGCTGGTGGACAGCGCCGAGAACCCGGAGGACATCGACAAGAATCGTGCCGAAGCCGCCCGCATCCGCGCCGAGGAACGCTTGCAGCATAAGCAGAGTATGCACGAGTATTACCAGAGCAAGATCGCACTGGATCGTGCCATGCAGCGTTTGCAGACCGCTGCGAAGTATAAGCGCTAAGGCAGTATCCCTTTTACCTTATAGGATAGGAAAAAATCCCCCGTTTGCCCGTGGCAGCAGTGCCCGGGCAGGCGGGGATTTTTTTGTTGGAAGCACTTGACAGCTTCTTTTTAAAGTGATATTATTTTGATATCAGAAAGAAATGCTTCCGACCCTGATAAGGAGGGACTTGTTATGGAAGAGAAAATTTTGAATACCCGCAAAAACGGCATGGTTATGCTGCTGCTCACCCTGCTGGGCTATGTGGCATCCATCGCCCTGTTCATTTTCTGTATCACGCTGCTCAATGCAGATCGGCCGCACCGGCTGTTTCTGGGCATTCCGCTGCTGATTTTGTCCATTGCCTATTGGATTGCGGGCATTTTCCTGTTCTGCGGTCTCAAGGTGTTAAAGCCGCAGGAAGCGCTGGTGCTCACCCTGTTTGGTGATTACATCGGCACCCTGAAGGGACAGGGCTTTTACTGGGTAAACCCCTTCTGTACCGCCGTCAACCCCGCCGCCGGTACCCGCCTGAGCCAGAGCGGAGACGTGAACAGCAAGGAAAACAGCGTGGCTGCGCTGTTTGGCAATAACGGCCAGAATGCCCAGATGAGCATCGAGTCCATGAGCAAGAAGATTTCGCTCAAGATGATGACCCTGAACAACTCCCGCCAGAAGATCAACGATTGTCTGGGCAACCCGGTGGAGATCGGCATTGCGGTCATCTGGCGCGTGACCGATACCGCCAAGGCTGTGTTCAATGTGGATAACTACAAGGAATATCTCTCCCTGCAATGCGACAGCGCCCTGCGCAACGTGGTGCGGGTGTACCCCTATGATGTTTCTCCCAATGTGGACACCACCGGCGACGGCGTAGCCGATGAGGGCAGCCTGCGCGGCTCCTCCGAGGTAGTGGCTGCCCGCATCCGGGACGAGATCCAGAAGAACGTGGCCGAGGCCGGCATCGAGGTAGTGGAAGCCCGCATCACCTATCTGGCCTATGCGCCGGAAATCGCAGCGGTCATGCTGCAGCGCCAGCAGGCCAGTGCCATCATTGACGCCCGCAAGATGATCGTGGACGGCGCTGTGGGCATGGTGGAAATGGCGCTGGATCGTCTGAACGAGAACAAGGTAGTGGAGCTGGACGATGAACGCAAGGCGGCAATGGTGTCCAATCTGCTGGTGGTGCTGTGCGGCAACCGGGATGCCCAGCCCATCGTGAACAGCGGCAGCCTGTACTGATGGCCGAGCCGAAAAAACAGGTGCCCCTGCGCCTGAACGCCAAGCTCTACGATGCCCTTGCCGCTTGGGCAGAGGATGACTTCCGCTCGGTGAACGGGCAGATCGAATATCTGCTTACCGAGTGCGTGCGTCAGCGCAAAAAGAACGGGAAATATGTCTCCGACCAGCTGGACGTCCCGCCGGAGCTGGATCTCCATTGAAGCACCCGTGACAAACGCAAATTATTAAAACAGGCTGCTGCACAAGACCGGTGCAGCGGCCTTTTGTTTGTTATGAGAAAGCTGCGCTTTCCAAGGAGCAGAGAGGACAAACGAAGAGAGAATTGATATACCAATTTGTTGCATAATGCTCCGGTATTTCGTCGAAAAAGCAATCGATGAACTGGAATTTTGGCGAAAACGCTTCTTTTTTGGATTTTTCCAGAAAATAACTTGCCTAAAAGTTTGCGGCGTGCTAAACTAACAGCGGGGAAATGCTTTACGTAAGCAGACAGGGGGTGAAGCTATGAAAATACTGGTCGTGGATGACGGTCAGCTTGCGATCAATTCGCTGATCCGCATCCTGTGCCGGGTCGCGCCGGACTGTGACTATATCAGTGCCATGACGACCGACGATGCTTTGACGTGGATGCGGCAGGGACCGATGGATGCAGCCTTTCTGAACTTGGAAATGCCGGGGATGAACGGCCTTGCCCTTGCCCGTATGATCCAGAAGCTGCAACCCCGCTGCAACCTCATCGTGGTCACCGAGCACCCGGAGTATGCGCTGGAAGCATTGCAGATCTTTGTCAGCGGCTTTCTGCTCAAGCCCGCCAACGAGTCCGATGTGCGCAATGTGCTGGAAAATCTGCGCTACCCGCCGGAAACGGCGCCTGTGGGCATCAAGATCCAGTGCTTCGGCAATTTCGAGATCTTTGTGGGCGGACGTCCGCTCTCCTTCAAGCGCAGTAAGAGCAAGGAGCTGCTGGCCTACCTTGTGGACCGCAACGGTGCCACCTGCACCAACGGCGAGATGCTGGCTGTCCTGTGGGAGGATAAGCCCGATACCGCTTCGCTGCACAGCCACCTGCGCAATTTGATCTTCGACCTCAGCCATACGCTGGAGGATGCAGGGGTCAACGGGCTGCTGGTACGCGGCCGCAGCACATTGGCGCTGGATACCAGCAAGGTGGACTGCGATTATTATAATTTCCTGCGGGGAGACCGCTCGGCGTTCAATTCCTACCGTGGCGAGTATATGACCCAGTATTCCTGGGCAGAGGTCACCCGCTCGGCGCTGCGCCAGCAGGCCGCAGCTACGCCCAAAAGCGGGTCTATCCCAAGCTATTACGTCCCGCCCACGGGCTTTTAAAACTGCATAAAACACCAAAGGCTGCTGTGCATTGTTGCGCAGCAGCCTTTTTTGACTGACTTTATAACTTGCAGGCCGGGAAAATATGCGTCTCCTTCTGTGAAAATGGGATAATGGAACGCCCGCAGGCGTTCCGTCATCCCGAAATAAATTTTTCAAAACCTTTCCAGCTCCAGCAGATATTCCTTGATATCCAGCCCCTCGGCGTAGCCGGTCAGGCTGCCATCTGCGCCAATGACCCGGTGGCAGGGAACCACGATGCACAGCGGGTTGCGGTGGCAGGCGCTGCCCACGGCGCGGCCTGCCTTGGGGTTGCCCAGCGCCGCCGCCAGCTGACCGTAGGTGCGTACCTCCCCGTAGGGAATTTTGCGCAGCTGCGCCCATACCGCCTGCTGAAAGGGCGTGCCTTTTGCCGCCAGCGGCAGGTCGAACTCCCGGCGCACCCCGGCAAAATATTCGTTCAGCTGCTCCTCGGCTTCTTGTAACAGGGGCGTTTCCACCACCCTGCGGGGGAGCGGTTCCAGCTCCGGCGCACCGTCCGGGCAGAAATGTACCCCGCACAGCGCGTCGTTCTCCTCCTCCAAGCAGATGGCTCCAAGGATGCTGTTGATGTACCAGACGTTCAAAACCGGCCTCTTCCTTTCCTGCAAGAATGTGCTATACTGATACTATCTTAACACAAAAGCTTCCGTGAGGAAAGGGGCGTTTCAACTATGGTCAAGGCACTGGAAGACATCATTGCAAAAAGCAGCAGCATTGTCTTTTTCGGCGGCGCGGGTGTTTCTACAGAAAGCGGCATCCCGGATTTCCGCAGCGTGGACGGGCTGTACCACCAGAAATACGACTACCCGCCCGAAACCATCCTCAGCCATACCTTCTGGGAGGAAAACCCGGAGGAGTTCTACCGTTTTTACCGCGATAAGCTGATCGTAAAGGATGCAAAACCCAACGCTGCCCATCTGCGGCTGGCAAAGCTGGAGCAGCAGGGCAGGCTGCGGGCGGTGGTCACCCAGAACATCGACGGTCTGCATCAGGCGGCGGGCAGCAAAACTGTGTACGAACTGCACGGCAGCACCCTGCGCAACTACTGCACCCGCTGCGGCAAGTTCTATGATGTGGATTTTATCGCAAACAGCACCGGTGTGCCCCGCTGTACCGAGTGCGGCGGCATCGTAAAGCCGGACGTGGTGCTCTACGAGGAGGGCTTGGACGAGGAGGTGCTGTCCGGCGCGGTGGATGCCATCCGCCATGCCGATACCCTCATCATCGGCGGTACCAGTCTGGTGGTGTACCCCGCCGCTGGGCTCATCCGGTACTTCCGGGGCGACAATTTGGTGGTCATCAATATGCAGCCCACCGGGGCGGATGCTTCTGCCGACCTGTGCATTGCAAAGCCCATCGGGCAGGTGCTGAGCGAGGACATCTCGCTGGACTGATTTTTGCGCTTCAGGCGCGCTGTTTCGCGCCGGTTTGCACGCAGTTTTCCGTATGCTGATGGAAAGAACATCAGAACGGAGGAACTGCAAATGATCCAGGTATGCGACCCGCCGCGTCAGCGGCAGGTACGGCGGCTTTCCGCCGAGGAATTTTTTACATTGGTGCGCTGCGGCGGGGCGGGGTTTTACCGTCCCTGCTCCGAGGTGCTGCGGATGCTGACCGCAGGCGAGGCGTGGGGCACAGCCGGGGCGGCGCTGCTGGTGCTGCCCCTCACCGCCGATACTGCCGCAGCAGCGGCACTGCGCAGCTGGCTGGGACGCAGGCAGCTGGAAGGCGGCTGTCTGCTTACACCGCCGGTGAATACCGGCGGGGAACTGCCCGCCCGGCTGGTGGAGGTTGCCGCCGCCCGGGCAGACCGGCTGCGCCGCAAGGGCACGGCATGGGCGGTGGTGGAGTGCACCGAAACGGCGGCAGCACTGTTGCCGCTGTATTTCCGGCAGGGCTTCGGGCTGCGGGCGCTGCGCCCGCTGGAAAGCCTTGCGCCCTGCTTTTTGCTGCGCACCGGCTGCGTGCCCGCCCGTACCGCACCGGTGTGGGTGCCGCTGGAAGATAGGGTACAGCTGGCATTGTTGCTGGCAAAAGGCTATGCCGCGCTGGACAGCCGCCCCTACGGCGGCAGCCTTGCGCTGGCGCTTTATCCGCTGAAAGAAACGGAATAACGTAAACCAGAGAGGGAATGAGAAAGCTATGAAGGCAGTGATCCTTGAAAGCTATGTGATGGAAGAAGGAGACTTGGACTGGTCCGGGGTAAAGGCACTGGTGCCGGACACCACCAGCTATGTGCGCACCGACTACGCCGACATTGCGCCCCGCATCGGGGATGCAGAGCTGGTGCTCATCAACAAGTGCCGCATTGACGAGGCAGTATTGGCGCAGTGCCCGAACCTTAAATGGGTGGGCATCATCGCCACCGGCACGGATAATATCGACCTTGAAGCCTGCCGCCGTCATGGGGTGGCAGTGGCCAACGTGCCGGGGTATTCTACTTACAGCGTGGCGCAGATGACCTTCAGCCTGCTGCTGGCCATCTGCCAGTGCGCCCAGCGGTACGACCGGGCGGTAAAGGCCGGGTACTGGCAGCTGGGCATCCCGGCAGAATACGGTCTGCTGCCGCAGGTGGAGCTGCTGGGCAAGACCTTTGGCATCTACGGCTACGGCAGCATCGGCCGTCAGACCGCATGCATTGCAAAGGCCTTTGGCATGGAGGTGCTGGTGTGCACCCGCACGGTGCGCCCGGAGTACGCCGCCGATGGGGTGGAGTTCGTGGACTTTGACACCCTGCTTGCCCGCAGTGATGTGCTCAGCCTGCACTGTCCGGCCACCCCGGAAACCCGCGGGCTGATGAGCCGGGAAGCCCTTGCAAAAATGAAGCCCGGCGCCATTCTGCTGAACACTGCCCGGGGCGCACTGGTGGACGAGGAAGCCGTAGCCGATGCACTGGAAAGCGGCAAGCTTGCCTTTTACGGTGCAGACGCCTTTGCCACCGAGCCGCTGCCGACCCAAAGCCGTTTGCGCAGTCTGCCGGGCGCGGTGCTCACCCCGCATATCGCGTGGACCACCAAGGAAGCATTGCAGCGGCTGATGGACATCACCACCGGCAATCTGCGCAGCTTTCTGGCCGGTAAGGGCGAGAATCTCGTCAACTCTTGATTTTGGCAGGGCACTGTACTATACTCTTCCATGATTTCAGGCTCTCACGGCAAAGGAACTGCCGTAAAATAACGTATGCACAAGAGCATCCGGCAGCTTTGCCGCTGCTCTGAGGGAGGTAAAAATGAGTTACGCCATCGTATTCAGCAGCAGAACGGGCAACACCGCGCTGCTGGCACAGACCCTGCGGGAGCAGCTGCCGCAGGCAGACTGCTGCTATTTCGGCGCACCGGACACTGCCGCATTGGCAGCAGATACCCTGTATGTGGGCTTTTGGACGGACAAGGGCAAGGCTGACGCCGACACGCTGGATTTTTTGAAGCAGCTACGCGGCAAGCGGGTATTCCTGTTTGGCACCGCAGGCTTTGGCGGCAGTGCGCCCTACTTTGAAAAGATCCTTGCCGCCACCCGGAAGGCGCTGGACGGCAGCAACACCGTCATCGGCAGCTTTATGTGTCAGGGCAAAATGCCGGTGTCCGTCCGGCAGCGGTACGAGGCCATGAAGGCAAAGCCTTTGCATATCCCCAATCTGGACACCCTGATCGAAAACTTCGATAAGGCGCTCTCCCACCCGGATGCCGCAGATCTGGAACAGCTGAAACAGGCTGTAAAGTGAGTAAAAAAGAGCGACCGCACATGGTTTTGTGCGGCCGCTCTTTTTGTATGGGACAAACGCTAGTCAATAGTGGTTTTGGTGCGTCCGATGCCGATGACGGCGGTGGAGATCTTTTTCCAGCTGTCGCAGCCGCACACGCCGTCCACCCGCAGACTGGTGCGCTTCTGATAACCGCGCAGAGCCTGCTCGGTGCGGGCACCAAAGATACCGTCGATGCGGCTGCCGGTCTGGTAGCCAAGGGTGGAAAGTGCGTCCTGCAAAACCATGACATAGCAGCCCCGGCTGCCCCGGCGCAGGGTGGGGTAACCAGCGGTGGTACCGCTGCAGGCCGGGGTGCCGTAGCGGCGGTCAAAGTGCACCCATGTGGGGGTCTGGCTCAGCGGCTCCACATAGCCCCATGCGCCGGTAGCGCGGGCGGCGTTGTAAATGGCGGTGCGCTGGCGCTGTTCAAGGCTTTGCCCTACGTCAAACGCTACCCCTGCATAGTGCTGGCTGCGGGTGCCGTGACCGCCCTCCCAGATGCGGCGGAAGGCGTACCCCACCGGGATGCCCCTGCCGTATTTGCGGCGGGTCAGGTTCCACGCCTCCATGGCGGCAATGGTGGTCCACAGGGTAGGGCTGGACGATTTGCCCCGGAACTCCCGCAGCCGCAGGGTGGTCAGGGTGCTGTAAGGCATGGGGTCGTTCTCGTTCAGGTTTGCGTAGGTGTACACCTTGTTTTCGTAGGCGTCGTAGATCAAAAGGCGTGCCATCCCTCATTCCTCCTTCTCGCAGCCGCAGGGGTCGGTGCACTGGGCTTGCAAAGCGTGCCATGTTTCCCGGTACACGATGCCGTTTACCGGCTGCAGCCCCGCCTGCTGCTGGACAGCCCGCACGGCGGCGGCGTCTGCCGCGCCAAAGCGGTTGTTGTCGGCCACATAGTCCTCGCCGCAGGAAAGCTGTGCCCGGCGGTTGAGCCAGCGCTCCACCTGTCCCACCTCCTGCCCGGCGCTGCCCTCGGCGATGGCGCGTCCCGGGTAAGCGGTGCCGGGAGGGGTGTCCCGGTCGGGGTTCGGGGCGTGAGCAGCCAGCTGCAAGCTCAGCGCTTCCACCGCCGTCCATGTGTCGGCATCGGCAATGCCGGTCTGCTCCAGCCCCAGCAGCTGCTGGGCGCTGCGGGTGGCGGCGGCAGTCTCATCGGTATAACGGTCAGTAAGGGGCGGAGCTTCCACGCTGGAAAAATAATAGGCGATGCGCTGTAAAAGCAGATTGTAGTACAGCACGGTATCACCGCTGCTGCCCACCGTCAGCGGGGTGCCGGGGTAAGGCAGACGCTTTAAGGTGACCACCGGGCCGGAGGAGCGCAGCTGGCTGGCGCGGCCGTAGAGGGAGTTCCATGTGGTACGCCCCACTATGCCGTCCACGGTAAGCCCCGCAAACCGCTGGTACGCCCGCACCGCCCGTTCGGTATCTGCGCCGAACTTTCCGTCAATGCTTACCGGCGGGATGCTGCTTTCGTAGGCGCTCATGAGGTAGAGGTAAAATTGCAGTTCCCGCACCGCTGTGCCGGTGGAGCCGGTGCGCAGCACGCCCGGGTATTCGCCGGGGCGCAGGGAGGAGGAAAGCAGCCGGTTGGCAATATCGTTGTACACCTCGTACAGCTTTTGCCATGTGGTGCGCCCCACCACCCCGTCTGCCGTCAGCCCGAAGTAGCGCTGGAACCGCCGCACCGCCGATGCCGTGCCCGCGCCGAATTTTCCGTCCACGGTCACGCTTTCAAGGCTTGTGTATACCGTGCGGGCGATCTTCAGCCAGAACTGCACCAGCCGCACATTCTGCCCGGCAGACCCCTCCCGCAGCGGCGTGCCGGGGTAGGCGTTGGGGGTGCCGTTGTCGGACTGGATGCTCAAAAACTCGTCGTACAGCTCCTTCCAAGTGGTCTGCCCCACTATGCCGTCTACGGTAAGGCCGTATTTGCGCTGGAAAGCACGCACCGCATTGGCGGTGGCAGTGCCGTATACGCCGTCTACCTTTACGGCGGGGATGGCGCTGTCGTACTGCGCCAGCGTGTTCAGCCAGAACTGTACCTGCTCCACCGCGCTGCCGGAAGCACCGGTGCTCAGCACCGTACCGTTCCATGTGCCGTTGGACAGGGTGCCGGTGGAAGTCTCGCCCTCGCTGGTCAGCTCGGCGAGATCTTTTACCGATACATAGATATAGCTGATTTTGTACCATGTCTGCCGCCCCACTACGCCGTCGGCGGTCAGGTTGAACTGCTTCTGGAACGCCCGCACCGTGGCGGCCATCCGGCTGCCGAATACGCCGTCTACCGTCAGCTTTCCAAGGAAGGGATAGTCCTTGGTAATGCGGTTCAGCTGCCTTTGCAGGGTGAACACCGCCGCGCCGCGGCTGCCCTGTCGCAGCGGTGTGCCGGGGTAGCTTTGCGGGATGGAGCGGATATTTTTGGTGCGCACGATCTCGATGCTGCTGCCGTAGTAGTAGCGTAAGATCTGCAATGCGCTGCGCCCGTTGTTGGCAAGCGCCACCGTGCCCCACTGCTTGAGCCCCGGGCAGGTGACCGACTTGCCGTCGCAGTACTCGGAATAATAGGGGTTCACCGTGCCGCTTTTGCGCAGGTAGGTGTTGAAGATATCGTCCGTGATGCGCACCATCACCTCGAACACAGTGCGCCCATGGACGTAGTACTGGTCGTAGCTGGTGGAGTTGGTGATGTTGAAGGTGTAGCCCTTGCTGGGGTACCACTCGGTGTAGATACGGTTCAGCGCCAGCGAGATCTGGCAGTGGATATTTGCCCGCAGTGCCTGCTCCGGCCACGGGGAACACCATAAACCAACGGACGAAATAAATGCTGCATCGTGTATTTTGTAGCGTATAAAAAGCGGCTGCTGCACAAAATGCTGTGCAGCAGCCGCTTTTTTGGGAGCTGATGAAACGCTTACGCTTCCGTCTCGGGCTTTTCCTCGGGCTTTGCTTCGGAATGCCGCCGACGGAACCAGTCGGCGGGGATGCCGCTCTGGGCAGGGGTAAGATCCGGCGCGGGGTGACCGTCCGGCAGGTGCGCACCGAAGGCCGGAACAAAAAAGAACTTGCGCACGATGAAGATCAGCGCGATCGCGCCAACGCTGAGCAGATTCTCCACGGCGGAATCGTGCCCCACCACCAGATGGCGTGCAATGGCGTAAAGCAGCACCTCAAGGCTGCTGCCGGGGCTGTGCTTGGCCAGCATCTTGATGAACTCGATGCCGATCACGATATCCAGACTGCGCTCCAGAAAGGTGCGGATCTCTGCTTCGTTGCCGTCGAACAGCAGGCCGGGCATCCAGCGGATGAGCGGCACAACACTGAACAGCAGACCGATCAGCACTAAGCCGGACAACAGTACCTCCAGCAGACTGGAAGCCTGAATGATGCGGTTGCGCAGGGAGGTGCGCCAGTGGCTTTCTACCGGGTGAGAGGGGTGTTCCATAGTAAGACCTTCCTTTCGGCATTCTGCTAAACAGGATTCGACAAACTTCTGGTTAGATTGTAGCAGAATGCGGGCAGGCTGTCAATTCATGGAAAATCAATTCGCCTTGGCGGCAGACTGTGCCGGAACGTACCCGGCCTTCTGGATGCAGGCAATACCGTCGGCGGTGTCCAGCCAGTCGTACAGACGGCGCTCCGGGCTGTCGGCGGCGGCATCCGGGTGGATGACGGCGTAAAAATCGTTGCAAAGGGGGTAGCTGCCGTCGGCAAGGGTGTCGTTGCTGGGGGTCACACCGTCCACCGCCAGCAGACGCAGCCCGGGTTTGGAGTACATCTGGTCGATGTAATAATACACCGAGAAGCCGATGGCGTTGGCACTGTTGTTGTAATCGGCAATGCTGTCCACCAGCTCGCCCATGGCGGCGGGTGCCAGCTCAGAGGGCGGGGTCATCAGTTCGCCGCCCTGAATGAGCAGTTTTTTGAACAGGGTCTGGCTGCCGGAGTCCTCGCCGCGCTGGAAAGCAACGATGGCCTGATCCTTGCCGCCTACGTCTTTCCAGTTGGTGATCTTTCCGGCGTAGATGTCCCGCAGCTGCTGCCGGGTAAGCGCCTGCACGGGGTTGTCCTCGTTGACGATGAACACCAGCGCGTCCACTCCAATGGGCTTCTGCTCCAGCTCCACATTGGCCTCCTGCAGCTCTTCCTTTACATAGTCCGGCGCTTCGTACACCACCAGCATCCGGGTGGTGGTGTCGTACGGACCAAAGTTCTCCCATGCGTAGGCGGTGGTGCTTACCGTAATGCTGCTGCGGGCTTCCTCCAAGTCCATGCCGGTGGTATCGGCCAGCATCTGCGCCATCAGCGGGATGCAGGCGGTGCTGCCGTCCAGCGGGGGAAACTCCGCTTCGGTCAGGAACGGCTCAGGCTGCTGCACAGCCGAGGAAGCAGCAGAGGATGCAGGCTGCTCTGCGGCAGAGGAAGCGGTGCTGCCGGAGGGCGCATCCGTGCCCTTGCAGGCGGTCAGCACCCCGGCGGCGGAGCAGGCAGCCAGCCCCAGCAGAAAGCTGCGGCGGGAAATTTTAGTGTTTTTCATAAAAAAGCCCTCCTAACTCAATAGCCGTAACTCGGTTCATCGTCCGCAGTGGCAGACGAGAAAATACTCTGGCAGTACAGCCAGTTGCCGCTTGTGTCCATCCAGCCCACATAGAAGCCCCGTTGTGCAGCAAACACATGGTCGGGCAGGGCGTTCAGGCTGTTAGAATAGTACCCGGCGCAGCTGGCAAGCCCCTGTAATACTACCTTGCCGTCTGCGTCCAGCACATCGCATACGTTGCCGTAGGCGCTGCCCACAGCGCTGCGGCTGCCGTAGAACATGGGTCTGCCGTCGGGGTCGGTGGTCAGGTAGTTGACGTAACTGTATTTGCCCTGCAGGGCGGTCAGGTCGCTGACAAGCCCCTGCGGGCCGTACAGCCGGGTGGCGGTGGTCTCGTAGCGGTCGTTGTCCTGCAATTTCAGCCAGACGTAGCCGCTGCCGTAGTTGCTCATCCGTACCCGCTGCTGGTGCTCCACCGGCTCTACGGTGGTGTCGGTCAGCAGCTTGCCGTTGTCCTTGCTGTACACCCGCAGGCTGCCGTCCAGCGCGTAGACGGCTATGGTGTTATCGGTGGTGTTCACATCGTACAGCGGGGTCTTGGTGCCGGTTTCCAGATCATAGAGCTCGTAGCCATGATCCTCGCCGCTGTGCCATGTTACCACATAGCCCGGGAAATATTGGCTGGGCTGCTCGTCAAAGGCGGCAATCAGTCCGCGGTCCTCTGTGGTCATATCCCGCAGTTCGTACCGGCCATCGCCGGTGGAAAAGCTGGCAAGACCGCCCGGGTAGACCTGCAAAAAGCCCGTGTACTGCTCGCCGGTCTGGGTGTTATACAAAATCTGGTCGGTGGTCTCGGCTCCGGTGGCAACGTCCAGCTCCACCCAGTCGCTCAGGGTATCGCTGTCGTAGAAAAGGCGGTATGCCGAGGCGGCATCGGCGCGGTAGACAGGGGTGCCGTCCTTTTCCTGCACCACTACCCAGCTGTTCTGCTGGTAGTCGGTATCCCAGTCGTAATCGTCCAGTCCCTCCGGGCGGGCGTAGCAGCTGAACACCAGCTTATCGCCGCATAGGGTGCAGCTGTATGCGCCCTCCGGCACCGGCAGCGCTGCGCCGGTGGCAAGGTCGATGACCTGACAGGTGCCATAACCGGACTCCGGGACGTATCCGCCATCGATCAGGCGGCTCTCCTGCAGCACCAGCAGGCCGTTTTGCAGGGTAGCGTTCTGCTCGCCCTCAAAGGACATCACCTCAGTGCCGGTCTTGTCGTACAAGGCGGTGCGGCGTCCGCCCCGGCCGGTGGGGTCGGACCAGCTGCGCAGCCAGTAGTCCGCGATGCCGGTGGCACTGTCCTCCACCAGCGAGACGTTCTCGCTGCGGGCAGCCTGGTGCAGCGGGGTGCTGCCGCACAGGATGGTGCTGCTCCCGGAACGGCCATAGCAGTACAGCACCCGCAGACGGCCATCGTTCAGCACGGCGGGGTCGTACAGGGGCTTGCCGCTGTCGTCCGTGGGCACAGAAACGGCAGAGCTTGCAGCGCCCGGCACGCCGGTGGCGGGCGGCAGCAGGGCGCAGCCGCAGCCTAAAGTAAGGGCAAGGGCAGTGCAGACTGCCCCGCAGCCGATACGCAAGACAACACGCTTCATAAAAAACACTCCTTTGCAAAACAGGGAGGAAAATTTTTCCGTTCACTCAGAATACGAAACAGCCGCATTTTTCATTGCAGAGCTTGCAGAAAAATGCGGCTAAAAATGGTTACAATTGCATTACAGCTGTGCCGGGGCATGGGACGCTTCTGCCTTGTCCATCTGCTCCAGCTGCCGCAGAAAGGCCAGCAAAAAGGGCAGCGAGATGAAGAAGGTGAGCGCATCCGCAATGGGCTGGCAGAGCTCCACACCCACAAGACCCAGCACCCGGGGAAGTACAAGGATCAGCGGGATAAAGCACACGCCCTGTCGGCAACAGGCCAGAAAGGTGGCGCGCCCGGCCTTGCCAACGCTCTGGAAGGTCATGTTGGCCACTACGATCACCGGCTGCAAAAGGACGGCAAAGCACTGGTAACGGAAGGCAGGCAGCGCCACGGCGGTGACTTCCGGGTCATCCCGGAACAGACGAATCAAAGCTTCATCCTTCCACCAGCACACCGCGATCAGCGCCACCAGCAGCACAAAGGCGGCTTTCAGGGTAAAGACAGCGGCCTGCCGCACCCGGTGGTACTTGCGTGCGCCGTAGTTGAAGGACGCCACCGGCTGCAAGCCCTGTCCCACGCCGATGGCCACCGAGAGGATGAACATAAAAATGCGGGTCACGATGCTCATGCCCGCCACGGCGGCGTCGCCGTAGCTGCGGGCGGCAAGGTTCAGCAGCATCCCGCCGATGCTGTTCAGACCCTGACGGCCAAAGCTGGGCGCGCCGCCTGCAAGGATCTGCAAAAACTCGCGCGGCTCCCGGGTGACGGCGGAAAGCCGGAACTGGCTGACCGTTTTGCCCCGCAGGAACATATACAGCAGAATGCCAAAGCTGATGGTCTGACTGAGGGCGGTGGCGATACCGGCACCGGCAGTGCCCAGCCCAAGCCCGAACATGAACAGCGGGTCCAGCGCAATGTTCAGCAGCCCGCCGGTGACCAGCCCGACCATGGCAAGGTTCGCCTTGCCCTCATACCGTAGGATGTTGTTCATCACCAGACTGGAGATCATCAGCGGTGCGGCAAGCAGGATGGGGCGGGCGTAGGCGCAGGCGTGGGGCAGAATGGTCTCGGTGCTGCCCAGCAACATCATGAAGTCCAGCAGGGTGGCGAGGCCAGCCACTGCCAGCACTACGCCAAAGGCCAGCGCCGTAAAAAAGCTGGTGGAAGCAAAGCGGGTGGCGGCGTGGGTATCCTGACTGCCCAAGCGGCGGCTGATGATGGTGCCGGAGCCGTGCCCCAGCATAAAGCCCAGCGCCTGTATGATAGCCATCAGGCTGGAAACGACGCCCACCGCGCCGGAAGCGCTGGTGGAGATGCGCCCTACAAAAAAGGTATCGGCCAGATTGTAGATGCTGGTGATCAGCATACTTAAAATGGTGGGCGCGGCCAGACTGAGGATCAGCCGGGGGATAGGGGTCTCGGTCATTTTGTGATACTGCACCGCAGTGCGGTCCTGCTGGGTCATGGAAAAATATCCTCCTTCAAAAACGAGAAAACCGCCCCTTCCAGAGCGGCAGATAAGCTTTGTAAAAACAGTATAACGCAGTTGCGGCAAAATGTCGAGAGGGAGAAAAACGGCCCTTTCTCCCCTGCGAAGGGGCGAAAAAGAAGGCGAAAACAGGGTGGTTTCTATATAAAGTGCTAAAGAATTGTCGAATTGCTTGTGAAAAATCACGATATGTGGTATTCTTTATAAGAAGGAATTGGAAAAATCTGTGCATTTTATGATTGGGAGGGATTTGTACATGAAATCCGTAGCACAAACTGTGATCGAGGCTGACCGCTTTTATACCATTGCCGCTCACACCGGCAATGTCATTCAGGCAGTGGAAGGCAGCAAGGATGGCGGCACTGTCCGTCTGGGCAAGTACGACCACAAGCCTGAACAGGAGTGGAGCTTTGTCCGCGAGGGCGATGGCGTGTACCGCATTCGCAACCGCGCTTCCGGCAAGTTACTGGATCTGACCATGACCGGCACTGCCAACGGCACTTGGCTGCATCTGTGGGAGGACGTGGGCGGCACGTCCCAGATGTGGAAGGTAGAGCACACCCCGGAGGGAACCGTGCGTCTGCGTTCTTCTTGGGCAGGTGGCAAGTGCGTGGACACCGTGGGCATGGGTGCCGAGGTGGGCGCTGTGCTGCAGATCTGGCAGGAAGTGCCCGGCGGTGGCGACCAGCTGTGGGTCATCTCTGAGGTAAAGGACCGCGTAAAGCGTGCCGCTAAGGCTGAGCAGGCATCACCCGCTGTCGAGACGAAGTCCGCACCGGCCAAGGAAGCCGCTCCCGCCAAAAAGCCCGCAGCCCGCAAGCCCCGCACCGCCAAGAAGGTGGAGGAGAAGTCCGCTGCTCCCACCGCAAAGGCCGCAGAGCCGGTCAAGGCAGAAAAGCCCGTCGTGAAGAAGGCAAAGGCAGAGCCAGCTGCCCCCGCCGCAGAGGTGAAGGCTGCGCCCGTTGTGGAGACCAAGGCTGAGACTACTGCTCCTACAACTAAGGCTGCATCTGCTGCGGAAGCTAAGACTGCCCCCGCCGCCGCAAAGCCCAAGGCAAAGCGTGCACCCTGCAAAAAGACCGTAAAGAAGTAAGAGATCATAAAACGCAAAAAAATCGGACAGACCGCGGTCTGTCCGATTTTTTTTTCGTTTATAGAAGCTTTTTTATGCAGCAGGGGCGGCAGCATCATCGCTCTGGGCGGCGCTCTGCACGAACTGCACGATGCTCTCGATGGTCTTGCGCAGCTGCACAAGGCTTTCCACGTCAGAGTCCTGCATCCGGGAGGTGGGAGCGGTCACCACGGTCTGGGCGGCAGTCACCGTGCCGGTCAGCTCTGCATGGATGTGGTGGGCGGGCACGTCCAGCAGGATATGCACCTTGGGGGACAGGGTCTTGAGCAGACCCTGCTTTTCAATGCCCAGAATCAGCTGCGGCGCGCCCTCCCCGGCAGTGAGGTTCGGCAGCTGAAGGTAGAGGTAGCCTTCCTTGGCGTTGGCGGGCTGCGCGGTTTTGAGCTGCTTGAGATCCAGCTGGAAGTCATTCACCTGCTGCAAGCCGGTGGCGGCGGGGTCTACCCCCAGCAGGGTGGCTAGCTGGTCTTGGGAGATATAGCTGCCCAGCGACCAGCCCGGCAGCAGCAGGCTTGCCAGCGGATACTCGGCTACAACCGTACTGCGCAGCTTGTTGTACAGCTGTCCGGCATCGTACAGAGTCTCTTCCTCGCTGATGTACATCCGGGTCAGAGGGGCATCGTTGACGGTGCTGGTGCCCGTCGGGTACAGCGCTAGCTGCACCGCCCGGGGGGTGTACTGGCCGGTCAGGCTGCCGGTGGTACCGCCGAACTTGTCCAGCAGGGCGTAAAGGGCAGGGGGCTCTGCTTCGGTGGAGGTGATGGTGTAGTCCAGCGCAAAGCTGGCACCGCTCTGGAATGCCTTGATCTTGCGGCTGACGAAGCTGTACAGCACTGCCGCAGCCACCGCGCACACCAAAACCAGACACAGCAGAACGATCAGCGCCGCACGCAGACCGGTGCGCTTTTTGTGGGAAGATGCCATGGAAAAACCTCTCCTTCCGGTAAAACGTATTTGTTTCAGCATAACGGAACTGCCCGCAAATGTCAAGCGCCGCAAACTGCGGACAAAACAAAAAACCTGAAACATTTCTGTTTCAGGTTTCTGGCGGAAAGATGGGGATTCGAACCCCAGAACGCTTTTGACACGTTACACGATTTCCAGTCGTGCGCCTTAGACCAACTCAGCCATCTTTCCACATCTTTTGTTCTGCCTTTGGGCGGGTGCCTTTGGCGCTCCACTATAATACCTGAAAGCAGGCTTTTTGTCAAGGATTTTTTTGAAAAAAATCAGACTTTTTTAAAAGTGACGAAAAAGCGCGAGAAAACGTTCTGCCGCATGGACGGAAAGCACATAAAGCCCTTGACGCACCTTTAAAATAGGTCTATATTGAGGGCAAAGAGCGCTGCGGCGGGTCGTTTTGTGCCGCAGCGGCGGGAAATATAAGGAGGATGCTTTTATGACTTATCCTGAAGTGCTTGCCAATGCCCGTACCTGCATTGGTCAATACTGCAAGGCCTGCCCGGTGTGCAACGGCGTGGCCTGTAAAAACCAGATCCCCGGCCCGGGTGCCAAGGGCGTGGGCGATACCGCTATCCGCAATTATAATAAGTGGGCCGATATCCGGGTGAACATGGATACCCTGTGCCCCGGCGGTACACCGGACACCACACTGGAACTGTTCGGCAAAAGCTTCCGCTATCCCTTCTTTGCGGGCCCCGTGGGCGCAGTGAACCTGCATTACTCTGATACCTACACCGATATGACCTATAACGATGTGCTGGTGCGCGCCTGTGCCGAAAACGGCATTGCTGCCTTTACCGGCGACGGCACCAACCCCACCGTGATGGAGATGGCTACCCGCGCCATCGGCGCTGCGGGCGGCTGCGGTGTGCCCACCATCAAGCCGTGGAACATCGACACCATCCGCGAGAAAATGGTACAGGCCAAGGCCAGTGGCTGCTTTGCCGTGGCCATGGATGTGGATGCAGCGGGTCTGCCCTTCCTGAAGAACATGACCCCGCCCGCCGGCAGCAAGAGCGTGGAGGAACTGGCCGAGATCGTGCAGCTGGCAGAGCGCCCCTTCATCGTCAAGGGCGTGATGACCGTCAAGGGCGCACTGAAGGCAAAGCAGGCCGGAGCCGCCGCCATCGTGGTGTCCAACCACGGCGGCCGTGTGCTGGACCAGTGCCCCGCTACCGCCGAGGTGCTGCCGGAGATCGCCGCAGCCCTCAAGGGCACCGGCGTGAAGGTGCTGGTGGACGGCGGTATCCGCACCGGTGTGGATGTGTTCAAGGCGCTGGCGCTGGGAGCAGACGGCGTTTTGATCTGCCGCCCCTTCGTGACTGCTGTCTACGGCGGCGGCACAGAGGGCGTGAAGTGCTACATCGATAAGCTTGCTGGAGAACTGGCCGACACCATGCAGATGTGCGGTGCCCATACGCTGGCGGAGATCACCCCGGATATGGTGCGGGTCTGAGGTTTCTATTATAAGTAACAAAAAGGAGATGCCCGGCAGGACATCTCCTTTTTTGTTACTTCAAAGTGCCGTCCAGCACCTGCTGGTAATACCACGGCTTCGGGGCGTGGAAGGTCTTGCCGCTGAGGAAGGCAAAGTCCGGCTGGGTGAAGCGGGGCATGGTCAGCTCCCATGCGCACAGCGCCTGATACTTCAGCTTCAGCTCCCGGTTGGCACTGTTGTTGCCGTACTTGCTGTCGCCAAGGATGGGGCAGCCGATGCTTGCCATGTGGGCGCGGATCTGGTGGGTGCGGCCGGTGATCAGCTGCACCTTCAGCAGGGCCAGACGGCCGGAGACGGCGATGGTCTCATACCGGGTCTCCACCTCCTTGGCACCGGGCTGCTTGTCCTCCACGATCTTCACGATGCCGCGGTCAGCATCCTTCAGCAGGTAGCCGCCCAAGGTGGCGTCCGGCGGCATGGGACGGCCAAAGGTGACGCAGAGGTAGGTCTTTTGCACCTCACGGTTCTTGATGGCAGAAAGGAACAGCTCCTCAGCCTCCGGGGTCTTGGCAATGATCACAAGGCCGCTGGTGCCGGTGTCCAGCCGGTGGCACAAGGCGGGGGTGTACAGGTCGTTCTCTTTGTACTCGCCCTGTTTGTTCAGGTACAGCAGCGCACGGTTCAGCAGAGTATCGTCCTCCGGGCCGTCCACCGCAACGCCGGCGGGCTTATTCACGATCAGGATCTGCGGGCAGTCGTACACCACCTGCGCCGGGGTGCGGGCGTTCTTCCACGCGGGGCCTTCCACCCGGCGGTCGGCGTCCAGCACATCGTCCAGAATGAACAGCTTGATCTCATCGCCTGCCATCACGCGGGTGGAAAGCGGCTGCTTTTTGCCGTTCAGCTTGATCTTGTTCTCCCGCAGTGCCTTGTTCAGGCGGCCGGGGGTCAGGGCGGGGTACTGCTGGGTCAGATAATTGTCCAGCCGGGTGGGGGCAAGACACTTTACTTTTAAAATTTTCACGGGAAATTCCTCTCTATCTTAAAATCAGTTGCAATAGAATGGGTTCTTGATTCGTTTTTATTGTAGCGGAACGGAAACGTTCCGTCAAGCAAGAGAAAGAAGGTTTTCGTATGAGATGGAACCATAAAATAGTGACACTTACTGTGCTTTTGGCTATTGGAATAACAATGGTGGGCTGTGGGGCGTCCAGTTCCACGGCTGGAAGCACAGCGGCTTCCGCGGCAAGCACGACATCTTCGGAGGCGCAAAAAACGGAAGTACACCCAATGCAAGGTGTTTTACTGAGTGACCCACTTTCGGATGGCACTTATCACATCAGCTTTGAAAGCGATAAAGTATGGGTCGGTGAACGCAAGAATACCATCAACAATGCTGTTGTATACGACTATGACCGGTACACAGCCGCAGATATTGAAGCATTGAGCGAAGGAGATACCATTATAACACATCTAAACGGGACAGAGGAAATTACAGCCCTAACAGTGGAAAGCGTTGAGAGAGAAAACAACTATGTGACCATCAACGGTGGAATAGAAGAAGGTGGTATTGACTTATGCAAAGAGGATGACCACTACCGGACTCTGACATGGGATGATTTTCCCGCTTATTATGAAGTTGGAGTGGTTAAGCAACTTGTTATGGCAGACGATATCGAACTATCGGACGGTGCAGCAGACTTTGAAGCCGACCCAGTGATCGTAAAGGGAGATCGGGCGGTTTGTGATGCAATGAGCAATGAAGAAGATGCTTATGGGTGGAATGCAGGAAACACGACCGTGACCATCCAAAACGGCGAGATAACCCGTGCAGACCGCATCTGGGTACCGTAAATTTTGCTCAAAACCGTTGACAAACGTTTTGCGTATGCTATAATTTAGCTGTACGCAAAGGGGCACTATGCCTACCTTGCGGAATGTAAAATTATGACAGATGGCAATGATGGGGTCAGAAATGCACACACCACCGTCCAGAGAGAGCGCCCACGGCTGTAAGGTGCTCCGGTCGGGATCATTTCGCGCCACCCCGGAGCTTCCGGCGAATGTAAACCGGACGCTGCGCAGCGTTAATGCGCCGAAAGCGGCAGGGGACACGTTATCCTTTGCAATTTGGGTGGTACCACGGAGTTTGATGCACAAGCAGCCTTCGTCCCTTTTGGGATGAGGGCTGTTTTTTGTTTTTTCACCGTGCCGCCCCTCTGCCATAACAGCATAAAAAACGGCGTCTGAGCGCCAAAGACAATTGAGGAGAGAAAGATCTATGCAATGGACCGGTTTGAATGAACTGCGCGAAAAGTACCTGAGCTTCTTTGAAAGCAAGGGTCATCTGCGTCTGGACAGCTTCCCCCTGGTACCCAAGAACGACCCCAGCCTGCTGCTGATCAACAGCGGTATGGCTCCCATGAAGAAGTGGTTCCTGGCACAGGAGGAGCCGCCCCGTCATCGCGTGACCACCTGCCAGAAGTGCATCCGCACCCCGGATATCGAGCGCGTGGGCATCACTGCCCGCCACGGCACCTTCTTTGAGATGCTGGGCAACTTCTCCTTCCAGGATTACTTCAAGGACGAGGTCATCCCTTGGGCATGGGAGTTCCTGACCAGCGATGAGTGGATGGCGATTCCCAAGGATCGTCTGCACATCTCTGTCTATGAGGAGGACGACGAGGCCTACGATATCTGGACCAAGAAGGTTGGCATTGCCCCGGACCACATGGTGCGTCTGGGCAAGGAGGACAACTTCTGGGAGCACGGCTCCGGCCCGTGCGGTCCCTGCTCCGAGATCTATTTTGACCGCGGCCCTGAGTACGGCTGCGGCAAGCCGACCTGCGGCGTGGGCTGCGACTGTGACCGCTATATGGAGATCTGGAACCTCGTGTTCAGCCAGTTCGACGCCGACGGCAAGGGTCACTACGAGCGTCTGGCACGCCCCAACATTGATACCGGTATGGGTCTGGAGCGTCTGGCCTGCGTGATGCAGAACGTGGGCAACCTGTTCGAGGTGGATACCGTGCAGAGCGTGCTGCATCATGTGGAGCACATTGCAGGCAAGACCTACAAGCAGGACCCCAAGACCGATATCTCCATCCGCGTCATCACCGACCATATCCGCAGCTGCACCTTTATGGTGTCTGACGGCATCCTGCCCTCCAACGAGGGCCGCGGCTATGTGCTGCGCCGTCTGCTGCGCCGCGCTGCCCGCCACGGCCGGATGCTGGGCATCGACCACCCCTTCCTCGTGGATCTGGTGGAGACTGTCATCCAGTCCAGCGAGTCCGCTTACCCCGAGCTGCGCGAGCATGACGCCTATATCAAGAAGGTCATCGGCACCGAGGAAGCAAACTTTGCCCGCACCATCGATGCCGGCATGAACATCCTGAACAACATGATCGACCGTCTGGAGAAGGCACACCAGAAGCTGCTGAGCGGCATGGACGCCTTCAAGCTGAACGATACCTTCGGCTTCCCGCTGGATCTGACCAAGGAGATCGCCGCCGAGCAGGGTCTGGAGATCGACGAGGACGGCTTCCATGCAGAGATGAAGAAGCAGAAGGAGCGCGCCCGCGCCGAGCGTCTGAAGAAGAACATCTCCGGCTGGAGCGAGGATCTGTTCGGCGCACTGGAAGCCGAGCCCACCGTCTTTACCGGCTACGACACCCTGACCGACAAGGGCACTGTTGTGGCGCTGAGCGATGAAGAGACCCTGACCGATGCCATTGCCACCGACGAGGAAGCAAAGGACGGCGTGCTGGTGGTGCTGGATAAGACCCCCTTCTACGCTGAGATGGGCGGTCAGGCTGCAGACCACGGCGTGCTGAACGGTGCTGAGTGCAGCCTGCGTGTGCTGGACGTGAAAAAGACCCCCAAGGGCTACTACGTCCACACCTGCGTGCTGGAAAGCGGCATTGTGAAGGTGGGCGATGTGCTGACCGCACAGGTGGACAAGGGCTACCGCATGGCCATTGCCCGCAACCACACCGCTACCCACCTGCTGCAGGCTGCCCTGCGTGAGGTTCTGGGCGACCATGTGCATCAGGCTGGTTCCTATCAGGATGCCTCCATCACCCACTTCGACTTTACCCACTTCAGCGCCGTGACCCCCGAGGAACTGGCACGGGTGCAGAAGATCGTCAATGATAAGATCTTCGATTCCATGAACGTCACCGTGCAGGAGATGCCGGTGGAGGAAGCCAAGAAGCTGGGTGCAATGGCTCTGTTTGGCGAAAAGTACGGTAAGGTGGTCCGCGTGGTGGATATCGAGGGCTGGTCTACCGAGTTCTGCGGCGGCACCCACGTCAAGAACACCGCCCAGATCGGCGGCTTCAAGATCGTCAGCGAGTCCTCTGTGGCTGCCGGCATCCGCCGTATCGAGGCTGTCACCGGCCGCAACCTGCTGATCCGTGCAAACCTGCAGGAAGCTATGCTGCATGATGTGGCGAACACCCTCAAGGCCAACAACGTGGCTTCTCTGCCCGCCCGTGCCGAGGCTGTGATGGCCGAGAACAAGGCCATGAGCCGCGAGCTGGAGGAGATGAAGGCAAAGATCGCCGCTTCCAAGGTGGACAGCCTGTTCGACAATGCCGAGGAAGCAGACGGCGTGAAGATCGCTTCTGCATACTTTACCGGTACCACCGGCGACACCCTGCGCGGTATGTGCGACAGCATCCGTGACAAGGCCGTGAACCCCGTGGTGGCTGTTCTGGTGGGCAAGGCCGAGGATAAGATCACCATGGCCGTTACCGTGAATAAGCTGGCACAGGAAAAGGGCCTGAAGGCTGGTGTGCTGGTCAAGGAGCTGTCCGCTATCGCAGGCGGCAAGGGCGGCGGCAAGCCGGACTTTGCAATGGCAGGTCTGAAGGACGAGACCAAGATCGATGAAGCACTGGCTGCTGTGAGCGCCATCGTCAAGAAGGCTCTGGGCTAAAAAGGATCCATGTCCCCGCCCGGTGCCGGATGCGCGCCGGGGCGGCGGGCTTTTGTAGAAGCAGAAAGGAGTGTTCCCCCATGGAAGATTGTCTGTTTTGCATGATCGCAGAGGGCAAGATCCCCTCTAAAAAGCTGTACGAGGATGACCAGGTGGTGGCATTCTATGACATCAACCCGCAGGCAAAGGTGCATTTCCTTGTGGTCCCCCGCAAGCACATCTCCTCTGCCGCTGCGCTGACTGAAGAGGATGCCGCCCTGCTGGGCCACATCTTCACCGTCATCACAAAGCTGGCCAAGGAGCAGGGGCTGGAAAACGGCTACCGCATCATCTCCAACGTGGGCGAGGACGCAGGCCAGACCGTGAAGCATCTGCATTTCCATGTTCTGGGCGGCGAAAAACTGCCTGTCTGATTCCAATACGAAAGGGAGATTTTGATTATGGCTGAAACTTATACCCTGCACGTTGCAGGCCTGACCCGTGAGCTGACCATCTGCAAGGTGAACGACCACATGGACATTGCCGCTTTCATCATGCTGGGCGATGCCGAGCTGACCGTGGCCGCCGCTGCGGAGCTGCTGAAGAAGTGCCCGGATTTTGATATCCTGCTCACCGCCGAGGCCAAGGGCATCCCGCTGGCACACGAGATGAGCCGTCAGAGCGGCAAGCCCTACATCTGCGCCCGCAAGGGTGTCAAGCTGTATATGCCGGATCCCGTGGTGGTGGAGGATCAGTCCATTACCACTGCCGGTAAGCAGAAGCTGGTCATCGACCGCAAAGAGCTGGAAAAGATGAACGGCAAGCGGGTGCTGGTGGTGGACGATGTCATCTCCACCGGCGGCTCTCTGAAGGCGCTGGACGCGCTGGCTGAAAAGACCCAGTGCACCATCGTGGGTCAGGCCGCTGTTCTGGCCGAGGGCGATGCTTCCGAGCGCAAGGATATCATCTTCCTTGAGCCGCTGCCCCTGTTCTTCCACTAAGCTGGGATGCGCCGCCCGCTCTGCGCGTTCTGCGCCGGAATGATGGGCCTTAGTTTCCTGTGGACTTTTTTGCCGCAAACGGAGCTTTTTATGCCGTTTGCGGCATTTTTTGTTGCCTTTTTGCTGCTGCTCTGCATCCCACGCCGCAGCCGCAAGCTGGCGGTCTGCCTGCTGTTGGGTGCACTGGCAGGGCTTTGCGCGGTGTACACTACAAACGCCCGGCTGGAGCGTGCCCGGGCAAATTACGCCGGGCGCACCGTGCTGCTGACTGCTGAGGTGGAGCGCGCGGACAGCACCTATTTTTCGGACACAGTGGACGCGACCCTGTGGGTGGAAGGCGTGAACGGCAGACGTGCAGGCTTCCGCATCACCTGTGCAGAACTGCCCGCCTGTGCGGCAGGGCAGCGGGTGCAGGGCTGGTTCACGCTGCAACAACCGGACATAGAAGAACGGACGGCACAGTATGCAGACGGCATCGCGCTGCAGGCAGAGCCTGTACCGGAAAAACCACAGCTTACCGTGCTGGGCGAGAGCGGCAGCTTCCGTGCCCGCACCCACCGCTTGCAGCAAAAACTGAGCGAGAGCCTGCGCCGGGAGATGCACCGGGACACCGGCGGCGTGCTGGCTACCATGACGGTGGGCGACCGCAGCGGGCTTTCGGCGCAGCTGCGCAGCGCCTACCGGGGCGCGGGGCTTTCCCATGTGCTGGTGGTCAGCGGTATGCACGTTTCCATCCTGTGCGGGGATATCCTGAGCGTTTTGCTGCCCTATCGCTGGGAGCAGAGCTACCGCAGCCGCAGACGGCGCACGGTCTGGAAAAGTCTGCTGGCGCTGGTGCTGATGGGGGTGACCGGCTTTACACCCTCGGTGCGCCGCGCCGCCGTGGCGGTGTGGGTCAGCGCCTTGGGTGTGTGGGTATGGGGCCCGGCGGATACTCTCACCTCGCTGGCGGCGGCAGGCATCCTGATGACCGCCGTCAACAGCTATGCGGTGTGGGATATCGGCTTTGAGCTTTCCTTTGCAGCAGTGGCGGGCACGGTGGCGGGTGGTGCCTGCATCCGCTGGATGCGGGATGCCCACGACAGACGCTTTTGGATCAAAGCCGGGGAGAACCTGCAAAAGCCGGTCAGGCGCCCGTGGTTTAATAGGTTGCCGGAGCGTTTGCAGGGTCTTGCAGAGAGCGCCTGCATTGCCGCCTGCGCCTCGGCGGCTACCTTCCCGGTGCTGGTGCTGCGGGGCCTGAGCGTCAGCGCATGGGCGGTGGTCTCCAGCATCGCGGTGCTGTGGATGGTGCAGCCGCTGCTTTTGCTGGGGCTGGCAGTAGCTTTTATGGGACTGGTGCCGTGGCTGGCACCGGTGCACGGGGTACTCTCCCGGGCGGCAGACCTGCTCACCGGCCTATTGAATGGCTGGGCGGTCTGGCTCTGCACAAAGCCCGGGGCGTCCATCTACTTTGATACCGCCTACGCAGCACTGGTCTGTCTGCTGCTGTGCGGGCTTGGGGTGCTGGCTTTCCGTTGGCGGGTGCGTCTGCGGGTGGCTCTGCCGGGCATCCTGCTGGCAGCAGCGGTGGGCATCGGGCTGGGGAACGCCCTCAGCCGGGACGTGGTGCACATCGACCTTGTGGGCAGTGCACAGGCACCTGCGGTAGTGGTTACCCAGAACGACCGAGCGGTGGTGCTGTTCCGGGGCGGCAGCGCCGCCCAGCGTGCGGTGGAAAACCAGCTGGCGCGGCGGGGCGTGCGCACCGTGGAACTGGTGGCAGACCTGCGCATGAATGCAAAAACCGCCTGCACCCTGCCCGCGCAGCAGGGCATCCGGGCAGAGCGTCTGCCGGTGAACACAGCACGCAAACTGCGCTGCACCCCGGCGGCGGTGGAACTGCTGCGCACCCGGGAAGGGTGTCTGGTAAGGCTGAGCATCGGCAACCGACAGTTTGTAACTTTAAGCGGCAGGGCAGAGCTGGCGCAGCCGCTGCAAACGGAGTGGCTGATCGCTACGCCGAAAAAGCCGGAGACGGTGCGGTATCAAAAGCTGCTGGCGCTGCGCAGCTACAGCTGGATGGCACCGGAAACGCAGTACACCGCCTCCCTCAGCCTGCGCCGCACCGGTGGCGAAAAACTAGGGTAGCGCTTTGCAATCCGGGCCGAGTGTGGTACAATACAAGGAGCATTTTATAACAGGAAAGGGGCATTTGCATGGCCACGGAAGCAAAACTCCGGCAGCTGGCCGACAAGGGCTGCCCGGTCTACTATTTTTATTCCAGCGAGCGGTATCTGGTGCGGCAGGCAGTGGCGGCGGCGGTGCGGGTGCTGTCGGCAGACAGCGACGAGGACGCCACCATCCTGGACGGCGCTGCCCCGGAGCTGGAGCAGCTCATCATGGCAGCGGGCACCATCTCCTTTTTTGGTACCCGGCGCGTGGTGGTGCTGCCGGAAATAGACCCCGCCGCCTACGGCAGCAAGGACTTGGACGAACTGTGCAGCACCCTTTCCAGCTTGGAAAACGCCGTGGCGGTGCTGGGCAGCGTGTTCCCGCTGGAGCGCAGCAAACTCAAGCTGGGCAAGCAGGCGCAAAAGCTGCAAGCTCAGTGCAAAGCCATCGGCTACGCAGAGGAACTGGCAAAGCCCCGCCCCTTTGAACTGAAAAATCTGATGATGGAGCGCGCAAAGGCGCAGGGCGCAACCCTGCCGGACGGCGCAGCCACCGCATTGCTGGAGCGCTGCGGCGAGGACCCGTTTCTGCTGGAAAACGAGGTGGACAAGCTCTGTGCCCTGTCCGGCTACCAGACCGTGAGCGCCTCTATGGTGGCAGAGATGGGCACAGTGAGCCTTGAAGCGGATGTGTTCGAGATGATCCGCATGATCACTGCCAAAAACGCCACCGGAGCCTGCAAAAAGCTGCAGACCCTGCTGCGGCTGCAGCAGGAGCCCATTGCCATTACAGCAGCCATGATCGGCAGTTATGTGGATCTGTACCGGGTAAAGCTTGGGGCGGCAAAGCGGAAAAATTACAGCGCGGTGCACAAGGATTTTGGCTATAAGGGCAGCGACTACCGGCTGAAGCGCTCGGCAGAGACTGCCGCCCACTACACCCTGCCCCAGCTGGAAGCCTGCTTGCAGGTGCTGCTGGAGCTGGATCAAAGCCTGAAAAGCCAGCCTGTGGCGGCGCAGACACTGCTGGAAACAGCACTGTGCCGTCTGGCGCTGGCGGGGAGCGGAAGATGATGCAAAACGAGATGATCCATACCGACCGCGTGCTGATCGTGGAGGGCAAGTACGATGCCGTCCGTCTGGCGCACCTGACCGATGCCATGATCCTGCTGACGGATGGTTTTGGCATTTATAAAGACAAACAGCGCCAGCAGCTGTTCCGGGCGCTGGCGCAGAAAAACGGCCTGATCTTACTCACGGATTCGGACGCGGCAGGCTTCCGCATCCGCAATTACATCACCAACATGGTGGGTGCGCAGAACGTGGTGCAGGCCTATGTGCCCGCCATCCACGGCAAGGAAAAACGCAAGGCGCAGCCCGGCAAGGAGGGCTTGCTGGGGGTAGAGGGCGTGGACGATGCCCTTGTGCGGCAGGCGCTGCTGGACGCCTTGGGCGCGGAAGCCGGTGCCGCGCCGGTGCGCCCGGCAGGGCGGCAGATCACCTACACCGATCTGTACGAGTGGGGGCTTTCCGGCAAGCCCGGCAGCGCCGAGCGCAAGGCCAGACTCTTGAACGCGCTGGGCCTGCCGCCGCGCCTTTCCAAAAAGGAACTGGTGGAGGCCTTTAACCGCCTATATACTTTTGAACAACTGGACGAATTGCAGTTGAAAATTTTACAGGAGTAAAAACCTAGCCGTTTTTGCCCCATGCCTGCCGCAGCAGTTCCAGCGCGTGGGTCTCCAGCCGGGAAACGTAGCTGCGGCTGATGCCCAGCAGCCCGGCGGTTTCCAGCTGGGTCAGGGATGGCTGTCCGGCCAGCCCGTACCGCAGCAGTAAGATCTGCCGCTCCCGGGCAGGCAGCGTGTCCAGCAGCTGCCGCAGCCGCCGGACATCCTCCTGCCGCTCACAGCTGTCCTCCATGCAAAAGCCGTCCTGTATCACGTCTGCTAAGGTCAGCGCCGAGTCCCCGTCTGCCTCCAAAGCTTCTTGCAGAGAGACGGTCTGCCCGCTCTTGCGCTCCCGCCGGAACTGCATACGGATCTCGTTTTCAATGCAGCGGCTGGCATAAGTGGAAAACCGCGCCTTGCGTGTGGCATCAAAGGTATCTACCGCTTTCATCAGCCCGATGGTGCCGATGGAAACAAGATCCTCCTGATCGCCCGGCAGGGCGTAATATTTTTTTACGATGTGCGCCACCAGCCGTAGATTGTGCCGGATCAGCTTTTCCCGGGCGGCGGCGTCCCCGGCGCGCAGGGCACTGAAGGCGGCAGCTTCCTCCCGGGCTGTGAGCGGACGCGGAAAGCAGCCGCTTTCCAGATGGAGCGCCAGAAACAGAAATTTTGTGGCGAAAAATTGTAGCAAGGTCAGCAGCACACGATATCCCTCCCGGTACATAGTTGTTAGATTGTATGAGCCGGGGCGCGGATAGTTGCCGGAGAAGCCTTTTGTGCGCGGTATCTTTTCCGCAGGGAAAAAGCGTGGTATATTGAGGGGGATAACTCGGAATTTAGAGGTGTAAGATGGAATATAAAGAATATGGCTCAAAGAATAATGATATTGTAATTTTATTACACGGTGGAGGTCTTTCTTGGTGGAATTATATAGATGAAATATCCTTGCTTGAAAATGAATTTCACATAGTTACTCCTATATTAGATGGACATTCAGGAAGTGATACAAATTTTACTTCTATTGAAAGCAATGCTCTAGAAATAATAAATTTTATAAATAAAAATTATAATGGAAAAGTAAAACTAATTGGAGGGTTATCATTAGGCGGACAAATTTTGTTGGAAATATTATCTGAAAATCCTAATATATGTGAATGCGCTATTATTGAAAGTGCTTTGGTAATGCCAATGGACTTTACCTATAAAATGATAGAGCCAATATTTAATTTATCATATTGTTTGATAAGTAAAAAGTGGTTTTCAAAACTACAATTTAAAAGTTTAAAACTTAAAAAAAGCTTGTTTGCTCTATATTATGAAGATACTTGTAAAATTACAAAAGATAATTTAATTGCTTTTATGAAGTCAAATTCTAATTATGAAGTAAAAAACACTTTATCGCATACTAAAGCAAAGACCCTCGTATTAGTTGGAAGTAAAGAAAGACCTATTATGAAAAAATCAGCAACTAAAATTGTTCATTTAATACCAAATAGTGAACTTGAAGTATTACAAGGATATTATCACGGAGATATTAGCATAAATCATGCAGATGATTATGTTGAAAGAGTAAAGAGATTAGTTCGTTAAATTCCCATTTATCGAGTGACGAAAACAATACATCCTTCTGCGGACAACCCCAAAACGGTTGTCCGCTTTTTATACGCTGAAATCTGAAAAAAGACAAAAGCGCCAAGTGAAACCGAAAAATATCTCATCTTTTGCCGCTGCTTTTGGCAGCACAATATATTGCTTTAAAATTTGTGCATTTTCAACAGATGCAAAGTGACCAATGATTTCCCGCGCTAGTTGACTGAACACCGATGCAAAGACCCTGTACAGCATCTTGCTGGACCGCATGGGACTGTCCGCTAAAAACGGATTGATAATTACGAGATTCTCTACCGTGGCAATCTTCCGACCGGAAAGCGCAGCGTTCCTCAACCGGAACTGTTGGAGCAGCTGTATCAGAAATTCAACTGTGCTCAGCCCATGGATTATCATGGCCACAGCCTGTCTGTCAGCGATGTTATCCTGCTGAATCAGGCCGGAAAAATATCGGCACATTACGTTGACAGCATCGGCTTCAAGGAACTGCCGGGGTTTCTGGATACAAAGCCGGAGCACTCTTCTGTTCTGCAAATGCTCAAGGAGAAGTGCGATGCCCCGGAGTGCAATCCTACCGTCTGCCGGAAAGCGAGGGATGGACATGAACTTTGACCATGAAGAACTGATGCTGATGATGCTCTACAACACCGGCACCCGGCTGGGGCTTATCCACGAACTGCGGCTGATTCAGTGCTACCTGATGCCCGATGAAACTGCCCTGCGGGAACTGTCGGAGGGGGTTATCGAAAAACTGAAACTGCTGACCGATGCAGAGTTTGCCGAACTGGAATTTCCCCCGGACTGACTTTTGCCGCCTGCGGGCGGCGTACATAAGCTCTATTACAATGCTATTTGGTATGGTATATTGAACTCGACAACTCGGAACATACAAGCTCTTGACAGTAAAACTCCTATATAGTATTATTTAAAAAAACTACTATATAGGAGCTTTTGCATGAAAACAAATGGCGGATTTCTTGTCACCAAAATAAAACAACTTGGAGACCGGATTTTTGAAAAAATTCTCAGCGAGAAAAATATTGATGCGTTTAATGGAGCTCAAGGGCGTATTCTTTATGTGCTGTGGCAGGAGGATGGTATCTCAATCAGGTCACTCTCGGTCAAATGCGGATTAGCGATAACATCTCTTACGACGATGCTGGAAAAAATGGAAAATCAAGGGCTGATAAGACGTGTTCAGTCTGAAACGGATAAAAGGAAAACACTCTTGTTTCTGACTGAGAAAGCACATTCCTTAAAGGGCGAGTACGATTCTGTATCTGACGAGATGGGAAGTATTTACTACAAAGGTTTTTCAGAAGAAGAAATTGCCCAGTTTGAGGAATACCTCGACCGTATCAGAAAGAATCTTGAGGAGTGGCAGAAGTCATGAGTATTTGTATCAAAAATCAGATTCAGAACATGAATATCGTCATTGGCTGCACAGTGGGGTGTACATATTGCTATGCCCGCAACAACGTGAAACGCTGGCATATGATTGATGACTTCGCTGACCTTGAATTCTTTCCGAGTAAGCTCAAGATGATGGAAAAGAAACGTCCGCAGAACTTTCTTCTTACCGGCATGAGCGATCTCTCCGGATGGAAGCCGGAATGGAGAGACGAGGTATTTGCAAAGATCCGTGAAAATCCACAGCATCAGTTCCTGTTCCTTACCAAGCGACCTGATTTGCTGGATTTTGATACCGATCTGGAAAACGCATGGTTTGGCGTTACAGTGACGAGGAAAGCAGAACTGTGGCGTATTGATGCCCTTCGGAAAAACATCAGAGCAAAACATTACCATGTTACCTTTGAGCCGTTATTCGACGATCCCGGCACAGTTGACCTTTCCGGAATCAATTGGATCGTTGTGGGCACCATGACCGGAGCTCAGAGCAGGAAGATTCATACGGAGCCGGAATGGGCATGGTCTCTGACGGACCAGGCAGATAAGCTCGGCATTCCGTTGTTTATGAAGGAAGACCTTGTCCCTATCATAGGGGATGAAAATATGATTCAGGAAATGCCGGAAGAATTTAATAAAGTGTTAGAGGTACAGAAATCATGGAAGAAGTAATAAATGGAATCCTCATTCGTGAGGTGGAAACAAAGAACATCATGACTAAGTCTAGTCTGCCGGTAGGCGGTTACTCGGTCAATCCCTATGTGGGCTGTACACATGCCTGCAAGTATTGCTATGCTTCTTTTATGAAGCGCTTTACCGGGCACAAGGAGGAATGGGGCACTTTCCTTGATGTGAAGCATTGGCCGGAAATTAAAAATCCGAAGAAATATGCCGGACAGCGGGTGGTCATCGGTTCTGTGACAGATGGCTACAATCCACAGGAGGAGCAATTCGGGAATACCAGAAAACTTCTGGAGCAGCTGATCGGCAGTGACGCAGATATTCTGATCTGCACAAAGTCGGATCTTGTGGTACGGGATATTGATCTGCTGAAGAAGCTTGGACGTGTAACCGTTTCATGGTCGATCAACACACTGGATGAAAATTTCAAGAACGATATGGACTCTGCTTCGAGCATTGAGCGCCGTATCGCTGCTATGAAGCAGGTATATGAAGCAGGTATCCGTACAGTCTGTTTCGTATCCCCGGTATTTCCCGGTATCACGGACTTTGAAGCCATCTTTGAGCGGGTAAAGGATCAGTGCGATCTGTTCTGGCTCGAAAATCTCAATCTTCGAGGCGGTTTCAAAAAGACAATTATGGATTATATCGCCGAAAAACATCCTGATCTTGTACCACTTTACGACGAGATCTATAACAAGCATAACCGCAGCTACTTTGAAGCACTTGAAGTAAAAGCTGCGGAAATGGCTAAGAAGTATGATTGTGCCTTTGTGGATAATGAAATGCCTTATGGAAGAGTCCCGCAGGGACATCCGGTAATCGTGGATTATTTCTATCATGAGGAAATCCGAGGGACAGAGAATACCGGAAAAAGAAATCGCTAACTTCCAGTTTATCAAATAAGTAAATCATTCCATATCTCTGCGGGCAGCGATGAAACGGCTGCCCGCTCTTTTTGTACCCTGAAACCGAAAGGAGGCTTCAAATGCCAAACAAAACCGAAAAATATCTTGCACTTGCCTGCAAAACGGCAGACAGCTTTTCGCGACAGTGGAAGCACTGGGCAGAATTTCTGATCACAGCGGCACGGCTGTACAAATACAGTTACCCGGATCAGCTGATGATCTATGCCCAAAGACCGGATGCCACGGCCTGTGCCGAGTATGATGTATGGAACAATAAAATGAACCGTTACGTCCGGCGTGGTTCCAAGGGCATTGCACTGCTGGATGAATCCGGCGGATACCCGCGCCTGCACTATGTCTTTGATGTGTCTGATACGGCACCGCGGCGAAACGCCCTGTACCCGCACCTGTGGGAGGTGGAACAGACGGCAGAAAACAGGATGCAACAGCTGATGAAAGAACTGTTGGAGAGGAACCCGGCTCCGGACAAGGAGAAAAACCAGATGGCGTGGGTGCAGCACATGAACAGCCTGAAAGCGCAGGCGGAGGAAATGATCCTGACCGAGCTGATTTACAGCTGAATTTTCTGGAGGCGGCCATTCCAACGGAAGCACAGCAAATCGAATCCATCGACCAAGCGGAGAACGAGAAATCGTCCTCCGCTTTTGTTTTGTCACAGGCTGATATTGAAAAAGCACTGCGGAGAGGTTCTAACTTTGAAAACAGCAAGCTTCGGATTTGGGAGATTTATCAGACACAGCCTGACCGAAAACTCCGGGCAAAAGCGCTTGCCAAAGAATATGCACCGCACGGTCCCGGTGGATGTTCGCACACCTATCTGGACGGAAGCAGTGGTTGGCTTGACCACGACAGCAAGGGGCTGACATTTGAACATTATCCGGACCATCAGAAGATATTTCTTCGCTGGAATCAGGTGGAAAAATATATTGATCTGATGATGCAGGCCGACCGCTATCTGACAGATAAAGAAAAAACGCTATTGAACTGTATTTTGAACTAAATGCCGACAGTGCCGCCGAATATAATGCGCTGAAAGAACAGTACCCGGATGCACTGGTAGGTTTTGAGCAAAACGGACAGTTCGAGTTCTACGGCGAGGATGCCAGGAAAATCTGTGAACTGACTGGCGGAAAGCTGCTGGAAAGAGAAACGGCGCTGGGAACTGTTCTGGTTACCGGGTTTCCCAGGGAGCAGTGGGTGTATCGTGCCAAGCGGCTGTGGGAGTGCGGTGAAAATATCTACCTTGCCGGCCTGAATGAAGATGGCACGCACCATCAGACCAAATATCTGCGCAGAGAGGATTATCTGCCGGTCGGTTCCATTGTCCACATGAAAGGCCGGGAATCCCGGGTAGACAAGGTTGATTTTGACAAGGACAGTGTTACCCTGCAGGATATGGCACTGGCCGACCTGCGGATGCCGATTTTTCGGGAAGCACCGCTGGCGGTAGTATGGGAACTGTATGAGCAGGAACCGGAACCGCCGGTTTTGGTCACGGATGGATTGGGGCTGCCCGGTGAAGATTCGAATAAGCTGCCCGTTTCGATAGAAGTCAATGAGGTGCCGACGACCCCGGAGGTGGCCGCTGCAGAAGAAGGTCTGAATGAAGAAGGTGCTCCGGAGCCCGCCGGAAATTTCCGTATTACGGATGAGGCACTCGGCGCAGGCGGTCCCAAACAGAAGTTCGCCCGGAATATCAAAGCCATCAAAACGCTGTTCACTCTGGAACAGGAGCACCGCGGTGCCACTGCCGAAGAACAGCAGGTGCTTTCGCAGTATGTTGGTTGGGGAGGTTTGGCGGATGCCTTTGACCCGGACAAGAGCAGTTGGGCAAAGGAGTATGCCGAATTGAAAGGGCTGCTCTCCGAGGAGGAATATTCAACATTTCATTTCGCTGATTCGTAAGTGCAAAAATCCAACAGAAATCTCCGATTCAATGTTTAACGAACTTGTCGATAAAATCGTTGTTTATGAAGCCGAGGGTGCAGGCAACGCCCGCACACAAAAGGTTGATATTTATTTCAACTATGTCGGTCAAGTCGATATTGCTTATACCGAGGAAGAACTTGCCGAACTGAAAGCGCAGAAGGAGCAGGAAGAACGGCAGCACATGGAAAAACAGCGCAAACGTGAAAAAGCCTACCGAGAAAAGCGAAAGGCAAAGAAAATCACTGAAAACGGTGGCGAGATCATTAAAACCAAAACGTGTCCGCACTGCGGGAAGGTGTTTACACCTACGAGCAACCGACAGCTTTTCTGCTCAAGGGAATGCTGGAATCAGGCAAGACAGGAGCAAAAGGAAGCGGCTAGAGAAGCCGAGAGAGGAACTCACTACTACCGGCAGCGCACCTGTGCCGTATGCGGTCACTCCTACTGGCCTACACACAGCCAGCAGGAATTTTGTTCTGATGAGTGCAGAAGAATCAACCACAACAAGAAAACCTTGGAATTCTATCACAAGAAAAAAGGAAATCCAAAACCTGACCCAGAAGCAGTCCCAACGCCGAAACCAAAGGAGGATAATGCAGATGACTACCATGAAAAATTCCATCCATGACAACGCTAACGGTCTGGACTACACCCTTGTCAATGTGCCGAATCTGACCGCAGCAGCCCCGGCAGAGCAGCACCCCACCGGGCGGTGGGGCCGCTTACATAAGACGTACCTGAAGGAGCAGCATCCCATCCAGTATAATCAACTGCTCCTGTCCGGTGAACTGGACGGCTATCTTGCCAAGCTGGACAAGCAGGCCGAGGAACAGCTTGCATTGACCATCCGGCAGATGCAGGAAGCCGAGGGCGTGACCGAAGCGCTGAAAGCCGCCGATCAACTGGAATGGGTGCGCAGGATGAACAGCATCCGCAACCGTGCCGAAGAAATCATTCTTCGAGAAATCGTTTTTAACACCTACAAAAATCAAGCGTTCGCTTGATTTTAGAGCCGAAGCATGGTATTATATACAAGTATGTCTTTTTGGTCGGATGAAAATCTTTGTTGGAGGATGGCTATGGCTGTCAGGTACAAAAAACTTTGGCTGTTGCTAAAAAAACGAAACTTAAAGAAGAAAGACCTTCAAAGCATTGCCAATATAAGTTCGACTTCTATTACCAAGTTGGCTAAGGATGAAACAGTACGAACTGATACCCTAGACAAAATTTGTCTGGCACTTCAATGTGATATATCCGACATCATGGAAATTGTTGAAGAAGGGAGGAACGAGCAATGAATTGGTATGATATTCAAAACACTGACTGTATCAGTGCTATGCACAAGGTCAAATCCGATTCTGTAGATCTTATTTTAACTGATCCCCCCTATAATCTTGGCTTATTTATGAAAAGCCGTGAAACCAACCTCAAGCAAATGAGAAGTAACTTCTTCGGAAGTGCTGGATGGGATAATCTTGAATTTGAAGAATGGATAGAATCCATGGACGATTTTTTTGCAGAGGCTGCTAGAACGGTAAAGGTCGGCGGTTCCTTGATTATGTTCATGTCTCTTATTAAAATTGAGACAATAATCAAACTTGCAGAAAAACACGGCTTCTACTACAAAACGACAGGCATTTGGCACAAGTTGAATCCAATGCCTAGAAATATGAATCTGCATTTTATTAACTCTACTGAGGCATGGTTGTATTTCGTTTATAAGAAGCATACCGGAACTTTTAATAATGACGGAAAAGCCATCCACGATTTTTTTGAAACATCAGTTACCCCCACAGGCGAAAGAAAATTCGGCAAGCATCCTACACAGAAACCACTGGCTTTGATGTCGCAATTTGTTCGACTGCTTTCAAACGAAAACGATACTGTCATGGATCCGTTCATGGGAAGTGGAAGTTCGGGCGAAGCTGCACTTACCTTAAAGCGCAATTTTATAGGTTCGGAAATCAACGCAGACTACTTCCAGATAAGCAACGAACGACTTTCATTACATGGGGAGCAAAAAAATGAGTTATAAAATTATTGATTTGTTCGCTGGTGTTGGTGGCCTTTCGCTTGGTTTTGAAATGGAAGGATTCAATGTCGTTGTTGCAAATGAATATGATCCTTCGATTGCAAAGGCATATATCAAAAATCGTCCCAACCCCAATATGATAGTGGAAGACATTACGAAGCTGCCCATTATGGATACCTTTGGGAAATATGCCGGACAAATTGATGTTGTTGTTGGTGGGCCGCCTTGTCAAGGCTTTTCACAGAAGGGGCAGCGAAAAACCATCAATGATCCACGGAATTTTTTATTCAAGTACTACGTCGATGTTGTGAGAACTGTTCGTCCGAAGTATTTTGTTATGGAGAATGTTCCCAATTTGCTAACAACTGAGCACGGCTATTTCAAGAAAGAAGTATTTGAGCTTTTTGAATCTCTTGGATATGGTGTTGATGCAAGAGTACTGTGTGCAGCTGACTATGGTGTTCCTCAAAATCGAAATAGAGCATTCGTTATCGGAAAATTGCATAGTAAATCTATCGGATTTCCGAAAGCGATAGAAAAGCATGTTACAATTTGGGATGCCATAAGCGATTTGAATTTTCTTAATTCTGGCGAAGGAGAAGAAATTCAGCGATACCGTATTGATCCACAGAGCGATTATCAGAAAGTATTGCGCAGAAATTCGCAACTACTATATAATCATGTGGCAACTAATCATTCTAAAACTGCCTTAGAGAGATTGGAACTTATTCCGCCAAAGGGTGGAAAAGAATATCTCCCCAAGGAGCATCTTACAAAATCCATATATAGTGGTACATGGACAAGAATGGATGCGGATGATATTTCCGTCACAATAACCACTCGTTTTGATACGCCTTCTTCGGGACGCTTTACACACCCGTTCTTGAACCGTGCAATCACCGTTCGTGAAGCAGCTCGCATCCAGTCTTTTCCAGACACATTTGTTTTTTATGGTAGCAAAACATCTCAGATGAAACAAGTTGGAAATGCTGTTCCTCCATTACTCGCTAAAGCCATTGCTGAATATATCAAACAGGACATGGAATAAACAAAACCGGCCGCAATTGATTTTGCGACCGGTTTTGTTTATTCCACCAAAGATATTAAATGCGAACGGAATCGTGGCCAATTCAGTGATATCGAAAGATCGACTAGTCGAATTCGGAGATTCTGCCTTGTATTATTGGCGAGTTCAAGCGAATAATCTCCTATGTAGGCAGTGGAATCCGAATCATACGGATACAATAAATACACTGCACGACATCCATCGAATGATGTCCCATACGCATTCATTTGGTAGATGTCCGATTCTTTTGCAAATCCATGAATCCGTTTCCATTTTGTATCCAATATTGTAAGGCAATCATCTCTTTTTAAGACTATATCCGGACGCAAGAGTATATACCTTCTGCCAGACGAACTTTTGACCAGATATTTCTTTGCGTACTGGTAATTCACATGACTTCCATATATTTTGTGGTAACAACAATAGACATATCTCTCATAGAGTTTGCTCATATCGAACAGCATGAATTGAGCCTTCTGTTTGCCAGCACTGAAGCCAACAGATAGATTTTCAAGATAAAGTCTTGCGAAGCATACCGGAGATTGGATTCTTGAATTGATAGAATTAAATGCGATATGAGTTTTTAGTGCTATATCCCTTGAAACATTTTGAATGTCCGAAAATTCGTGTGTCAACTTTTTGATTCGATAGCGAAGTTGAGAACTTCCAGTATCATTAAACATTTGGGTGAGAGCGCATAGAAGTAGCTGATTTATTTTATTGTCTTTCAGATACTTAGAGTAAGTACACTTGAACTTTGTTGGGAATTCCTCCGGCCTGTTAAATTGTTGCCTGAAATCGATTTTTCCACGAAGAACTGACTGTGTTTTTGTTATTTTAACGTAGTCCAAAATCAATGATGATTTGACATACTGCTCTAACAGAACAATATAGTTGTAAATCATCAAATCGCGGAATCCAAAAGATTCTATCGATACAGATGATTCTCTCGGTGATGACAAAGTGATGTGATCGACAGTGCAAAGCATATTTATTAAGATTTTTCGATTTTGCAGTGAGCTTTCACAAAATGAGATTTTGGGTAAAACCTCAATAGAAAGCCCCTGAAGATCAACAACCCCAACCCACTGCTGTGCTGCAACATAATTATCACGTCTGACAAATGCCGGAACATCGCCTACAAAGATGTTTTGCAGCTGTGCTGCGTCCATAGCAGTTATATAATGTAGCTGCTCATTTCTATGCTGCTTTATTAAAAGTTTTTCGTATTCAAAGACCGTGATTCTCATAAACGTTAATCCTGATAAATCTGCACCAAAGATTCTAAGGTTAAATCGGGATTTACAAAGAAGTGCTTAACTGGTTCAATGTCGTACTCTCCTGTGTAAGAGAACAGATTTTCCGGAGAGAGTTCCTCGTGGCAGTAGATAGCGTGTTCCTTAAGCTCGCCATCTGCATTTAGCGAGTTAAAAATAAGCTGAACTTTCTGAAGATCATCGAAGAAGTATTCTTCAAGTAGTGGGACAACTTTGAATGCGATTACGTCAAGAATGTCCCGATATGTACGGACCTTCATAAAGTACGCATGACCCAACATATGATTTGCATCAAGTAGTAATTCAATTCGGCTATTGATGGTATCAAATAAGCGTACCAAATCCACACCGTCAATATTGTGGGCATCAAGGCGATGCTGTGAGAGCACATCGGTCAAAATTTGCGAATTTGATGGAAAGGCCTTAAATTGAAACCTTCTTCTCAACGCAATATCGATCGCGGCAATAGACTTGTCTGCTGAATTCATTGTGCCATATATGTTTAGATTGTTCGGTACAGAGAAAACGTCTTTTGAGTACGGCAAAGTTGTTTCCAACTCGTTTGCTTCGCCTTTTCGTTTATCAGACTCAATCAAACTAATAAGTTCACCAAATATTTCAGCGATATTGCCGCGGTTGATTTCATCAATGAAAATCGCATAGGAATTTTCGGGATGTTCGGAGGCATTTTTGCAAATTCTCTTAAAAACTCCATCTTTTGGAGAATAGTCAAGAGTATTTGTTTCTGCATCGTATGTGGGACGAATGCCTTCGACGAAGTCCTCATACGAGAACGACTGATGGAAAGTCACAAACTCAAAACGTTTGTTAAGGGCAGAATCCGACATATAATTTTTTACAAAATCATGCTCGTATGAAAACAATGCCGCCTTATCAACAAACCACTTTCCATTTCTTCGAGAAAAGATTTGTGGCGATTGACGCTGAATTATACCGCCTTGCTCTGTAGAATGTCTTTCTAATGTGTCAGATGGCATATAATCCGTCAATCTAAGATTCAGAGTATCAACTTTTCGGGAAATTTCGGCAGAATCCATTAAATGACCATTCTGAAGCAATATTAAAGCAAGCAAAAGCCACTTTTCTGAATTGTGCATATAAGTTTGACGGATAGTGTCATCTTCAATATTGTAGTCAATATAGTCGCTTATCATTTTCTGCATGAAGAATGTTTTTCCAGTACCCGGAGGGCCATAGAAAATAATGTTTTCAGCCATAGTATAATTCCTCGTCACTCTATCGTTTTTAATCCGTCTAACACAGAAGATTCATCCCTAGTCAGACATCCACCGAATGTTGTTGTGTACGACGATTTCATTACATCATATTTCTTTTCAGAAACCATGCCATAACATTTCAAAAATTTATCCCAATTCTTTATGCGAAGTTGTGGCTTGCGAGGTTCACCGCCCTCCACGCGATCCCTTGCGAGATTATAGTTGACCGAAAATCCTTCAGAAACCAACAAATCATGTAAAAGCATACCGGTTGTGTTGTTAGGACAGTCCAGAACAAGATAGCGTATCTTATTGTTTTGACGATTTAAGTCAACGGAGCCACGGCCATCAAATGCGCCAACAACAAAGCAACGCCTTACTGCAGGCGATGATTGTATAAGTGCCTGTTTGATTTCAGGTATTACTGGCTCAAGGCTATCGCAATTTCGGCTACCAAAAAACGCTCCAAATCCCTGCATTCGGAAGAACTTGCCCGAATCAAGGCCGGCACTTTTGATGGTATCTCTCATATATACATAGCCGTGAAGATTTCTGTTGATGTTTTGAACATGATTGTAGTGCATTTCAATCTGAGTTACAGTTGCATAGCCGGGATTTGACCGAAACGGTGCAATCCAAAAAGTTTGACCGTTGTTTATCGTGTGTTCATTAGCTGCCAAAATCCCACCTAAAAAGTAAGCGACCTCATTGGTTAGGTAGTCACTACCAAAGTCAATTCCAATGTTCAAAGGAATGTAGTCTACGGGCATACTGCCACCTCCCACAAAATGACTATTTTAATTATATACATTATAATGTTTTTTGTCAAAAGAAACAATGCGCATGAACAGAAAAAGGAGATGAAGAAAATGACCATGACCAAACTTGGAACCATGATTTATGAAGATGGAACGGATTCTTATAGCGTATTTACGTTCAATTTCGAAATACAGAATCAGCTTGATAACATCTCGTGCCATAGTCCTGAACTTTGTTGCAAACTACCAACGGATGATTCGTCTGGAAAAATGTATCGCATTAAAAACTTGAAACTACTCTTTTCTGTTTGCTAAAAAACTTGAAGTAAAGGGAGCGTGATGCCCTTGACCCAACCCAAAACCGATCTTGCCTACCTCAGCAACGAAAAAGCCAAAGCAGAGCAGAAGCTGCGCTCTTGCCAGCACAGAGAGAAAATCCTTGAGCGTCGGATGTCGGAGCTGAACCGGAGAGAGCGTGTGCATCGTCTTTGCACTCGTGCCGGAATGCTGGAAAGTTTTCTGGTCTGTCCGGGAGAACTGACCGACGATCAGGTGATGGAACTTTTGAAAATCTCGTTCCGTCAACCTGAAGTCGTGCTGGCTCTTGCAAAGATGGTGCATGACGTTTACGAAAAGCAGAACATTCCGAGCCCCCTATGAAATAGGGCGCAATTATACACCTTGTCGTCACTTGCTGCGTATCGTTCGCATCTGTGCAAAAAGCACAAATGCTCATTCACTCCGCAGTTCCTCCTCTTCCCCATAAAATCATCTTCGATGCTTTTCCGGGGACCCCTTTGTGTGAAATTGCGGTCTTGCAGACGGCTCGATGAAATCGAAGCTGGCGTTTGTGCGCCAGCCCGATTCCAGCGCAAGGAAAACTGCATTTTCCTTGCGCTGCTTTGCAGCTATCCTTTTGCGGCTCCCGCCCAAGACCGAAGTGCACGGCACTCCGGTCCAAGGCGGCGAGCACAACCGAATACGATTCCAGACCGTTCACAAGAGCAATCTTGCTGGGCGGTCTTTTTGTTTGGGGGTGATGCCTATTCCGTGTCCGCATTTCAAAATTACCATCGTCAAGCGCAGCCAAGGACAGTCCGCTGTTGCCGGGGCCGCTTATCAGAGCGGCGAACGGCTATTCAGCGAGTACGACCAGAAAACCAAATTCTACAACAAGAAGAAAGAACTTGTCCACGCCGAGGTCATGCTGCCGTCCCATGCGCCGCCCGGATATGCAGACAGGGCAATGCTCTGGAATGCCGTGGAAGCCGTAGAGAACCAATGGAACTCCCAGCTTGCCCGGCGCATTGTGTTGGCATTCCCGGTGGAAGTCCCGAAAGAGCAGTATCTGAAAATGATTCGGGAGTTTTGTCAGGAACAGTTTGTTTCCAAGGGCATGATTGCCGATTTTGCCATCCACGACAAGGGAGACGGAAACCCACACGCCCACATTCTGCTGACGCTCCGGGCAATGGACGAACACGGTAAGTGGTTGCCGAAAGCCCGAAAGGTGTACGACCTTGACGAGAACGGCGAGCGCATCCGGCTCCCCTCTGGCAACTGGAAGTGCCACAAGGAAAACACGGTGGACTGGAACGACCAGAAGTACGCTGAGGTCTGGCGGCACAGCTGGGAGACCATAACCAACCGCTATCTGGAAGCCGCTGGCAGACCGGAACGTGTTGACCTGCGCTCCTTTGAGCGGCAGGGCATCCAGCAGATACCGACCGTCCACCTCGGCCCTGCTGCACACCAGATGGAAAAGCGTGGGGTGGAAACCTTTCTCGGCAACCTGAACCGGGATATTCGTGCGGCCAACAGCCTGATGCAGTCCATCCGCAGCGCAATTCGTGGGCTGCAACGCTGGATCGCAGACCTGACTGAAAAGAAGCAGATTCTTCTGGACGCACTGGAAAAGGCGAAAGAGCCCACGCTGTCCGACCTGCTGGTGGACTACTTCAATCTCCGCAATGAGCAGCGCAGCGATTGGTCTGGCAAGGCAAAACTGAAATGCACTGTCCGAGACTTTGAGGAAGTCAAACGGGCGGTGGACTACCTGAAAACCCATTCTCTGAACACTATCGAGGATTTGGACACCGCAATTTCTAACCTGAACCAGACCGCCGCTCCTCTCCGCAAGCAGTTGAAGCAGAACGAAAATCGTATGCGGGCAATCGCCCAGATCAAGGACGCTGCTGCCGTCCATGCCAAGCTGAAGCCCATCCATGATACCTTTATCAAGAAGAACTTCAAGTTGACCAAGGACGCTTACGCTGCCCAGCACAAAGAGGAACTGGACACCTTTAATAAAGCCGTCCGCACCCTGATGAAGCTGAACGGCAGCACAGCGGTGGATTTTTCGGCATTGGATGCCGAATTTTCTGCGCTGCAATCCGGCAGCGCAGAACTGCGTACCAAACTGGAAACCTTGCAGCCGGACGTCTCTGCACTGAAAAATATCCGCAAGTATATCGACATGGTGCTGAATAAGCAGCAGCTTTCCGTACCGGGCGGCAAGACCTCGGAAAAGGAATCGGTGCTGAAAAAGCTGGAAGAAGCCAAGGCAGCACAGTCTGTAATGAAAACGGAAGCGAAAAATCACACACAGGAGCTTTAAGGAGGAAGCAGCATGACCTACACCCAAGCCCAGATCGACAAAGCCAATGCGGTGGATCTGGAAAAATTTCTCCGGGCACAGGGCGAAACGCTGGTGCGCAGCGGAAAAGAATACCGCTGGAAAGCCCACGACAGCCTGACCGTTTGCGGAAACAAATGGTTTCGGCACAGCCAGAGCAAGGGCGGCATGTACTAAGCCAAAACCGCCGCTCCCAAGAATCCCAATTTATAAAAAGAACGCAGGCAGAACTTTTCGCAAAGGCGAAGGCTCTGCCTGCTTTTTTGCACCCCTGCCGCACTTTTCTCTTCGCCGCAAATGTGCTACAATAGCCTTAGCATAAGGAAAAGGGGAACGCGCATGGCCAGAAACAGGCAGAACCTGAACATCATCTACATCTCGGACCGAATGCGGGAGACGCTGCGACCCATAGCGTCCTGTGCGCTCACGGCGGTGGTGGCCCCCATGGGCTACGGTAAAACGACGGCGGTGCGCTGGTTCTTGGCAGAGCAGGCCAAGGCGGGGGCCGTGGTGCTGCAAGCCAGCATCTACTCGGATAACCGCTCCATCTTCTGGAAAAGCGTGCAGAAGGCCTTTGCCGCCGCCGGGCTGACGGTGCTGGAGGGCTACGACTGCCCCGCCGACGCCAGCGGCGCGGCTTTGCTGCTGGAGGACCTGTGTGCCGCGCTGGGCGGCAAAACGCCCTACTATCTTTTTCTGGACGATTTCCACCTGCTGGGGGACGAGCGGGTGGCGCAGTTTTTGTGTCGGCTGGCCTACCGCCTGCCCGAGAACGTCCACCTTATCGTGGCCAGCCGCAACCGCTTTCTGCCCGGGGAGCAGGTGGTGCGGCTGGGGCGGCGGCTCCACCGCATCGAGGCCGACGGCCTCCGCCTGAACCGGGAGGAGCTGCTGGCCTACACCCACCGCTGCGGCGTGGAGATCACCGCTGCCCAGACCGAGAGCCTGCTGCGCTCCTGCGAGGGGTGGTTCTCCGCCGTCTACCTGAACCTCCATGCCCTGACCGAGCGGGGGAGCCTGCTGCAGCCGGGGTCGGACATCTACGCCATGTTCACCGCCGCCATGCTGGAGTCCCTGCCCGAGAAGACCCGGGGCTTCCTCGCTGTGATGGGGCTGGCCGATGAGTTCACGGTGGAGATGGCCCGGGCTGTCACCGCCCTGCCCGACGCAGAGGAGGTGCTGCGGGCCCTCACCCAGCAAAACGCCTTTGTCACCCGCCTGCCGGACGGGGTGAGCTTCCGCTTCCACCACATGATGAAAGAGTGCGCTGAGCGGCTCTTTGCCCAGCTGCCCGCCGCCCGGCAAACGGAGGTCTGGCAGCGGTATGGCCATTGGTATGCCCAAAAAGCCCAGTACCTCCACGCGCTGCAGGCCTTTGAGCACTGCGGCGACCACGATGCAGCCCTTGCCGTCATCGAGGCGGACGCGGGGAATCTGCTTGCATCCCTCAGCCCCGCCGAGCTGCTGCAGCGGCTGGACCGCTGCCCGGTGGAAGCGCTGCAGCGCCACCCGCTGGCCATTTTGGTGCTGATGCGCCGGATGTTCACCTGGCAGCAGATCCCCAAAATGATGGAGCTGAAAGCCCTGCTGGAAGCCGCCGTGGCCCAACACCCCGAGTGGCCCGCCGCCGAGCGGGGCAACCTGCTGGGGGAGTGCGATCTCATCCAGAGCTTCTTGTTCTACAACGACATCACCCAGATGAGCCGCCTCCACCGCAGCGCCAGCCGCCAGATGAGCCGCCCCGCCGTCACCCTGCGCAACAGCGGCAGCTGGACCTTCGGCTCCCCCTCGGTGCTGATGATGTACTACCGCGCCCCCGGGGAGCTGGGCAAAGAACTGGCCGAAATGTACGAGTGTATGCCCCATTACTATAAAATCACCAACGGCCACGGCCGGGGGGCCGAGCTTTTGATGGACGCGGAGGCCGCCTACCTGCAGGGGGCGTGGGAGAAAGCCGCCGTGCTGCTGGAGCGGGCCCGGGCCGATGCCGCCGGGCAGGAGAACATGACCCTCTGTTGCGACTTTTTGGCCCTGCGGCTGACCCTGTGCGGCAAGGGGAAAGAGAGGTACGATTTTGCCGCCAAGCGCGCCGCCTTGCTGCAAAAGCACGACGGGGTGCAGGTGCATCTGCTGGAGAGCATCGCCGCCTATTTCTACGCTTTGCAGGGCAGGCCGGAGCAGGCCCCGGAGCTGTTCCGGGAGCACAAGCTGGGCGAGGTGAGCTTCTTTGGGCCCTGCCGCCCCATGATGTCCCTCATCGAGCAGCAGGTCTGGCTGGCGCAGGGGGAGTACGTGAAGGTGATCGCCCACAGCGAGGGCCTGCTGCGCCGGTGCGAGGCCATGCACTACGGCTTGGTGGGGCTGCAGGCCCGCATCCAGCTGGCGGCGGCGCAGCTGCGCTTCGGCCAGCGGGCCGAGGCCCGGGCCGCGCTGGCAGCGGCTTTGCTGGACGCTGTGCAGGACGATTTCTGGGTGCTCTTTGTGGAGCAGTATCCCGCTCTGGCCCCCCTGCTGGAAGAGGAGGACTGGGCCGTGTGCGAGCCGCGTCTGGGGCCCTTCGTGGCCCGCATCCTGCCCGCAGGCCGGGCCTTTGCCGCCCGGCTGGGTCTGCGGGCCCCCGCCCCCGCGCCGGAGCTGCCCCTGACCGACCGCGACCGGGAGCTGGCCCGTCTGGTGGCCGGGCGGTGCACCAACAAGGAGATCGCCGCCGCCCTCTACCTCTCCGAGGGCACGGTGAAGCAGTACATCAACCAGCTCTACGCAAAGCTGGATATGGGCGGCGACCCCCGCACCCGCCGCGCCCGCTTGGCCGAGTGGTACCAGAAAAACGCCCCCCGGAATTAACCAAAAACTAACCCCGGGTTAATAGCAAAAACCAAAGCTCCACGGTATCCTAAAAGTGAACCGTGGAGCTTTTTTCCTGCAACAAAATTGGGTGAAAAAAGGAGGCTTTTGCAATGAAACGAAGATGGAAGAAATTCCTCGCCGGGGTGCTTTCCGCAGCCCTCGCGCTGAACCTCGCGGCCCCGCTGGCACTGGCGGGCAACTCGACGATCGGAGCAGCTTGCAGTGTGACAAGTGTGTTTCTGTATCCGGAGTATGTCGGACGGGTCGATGGTGAGAATGTGAGCTGCATTCAGGGTGAGGTATCCTATGACCATGGCCTTTTGACCTTTCACGGAGACGTGACGCTGACCACAGTTGGAGTTGCGGATTTGGGGACGGTCCCGCTGGTCAAAGCCCTCAGTGAAAAAAATCTGAGGCTGGTGGCAAACGGCAAGGTGACGGGCAGGACGAAAGGCAACGGCATTGAGGAAGCAAAAGAGATCGCCGGGGGAGAATACGATCTCACCTATGCCGATCTGGGTGCCTATTTGGATACTAAGCCGAACGGAATTTTGGGCGGAGACACAGGAACAACGATCACAGCCGGGACCGAAATCACGCTGAAAGATTTTCATACGGGCATCGGCGGAGGAGACGTCCGGATCGATGGCACCGTGAACATCACAGGGGCAATGTTCGAGGGAGCAACCTACGGCATCGCCAATTTCACTACCATGAACCCGGGCAGCGAGCTGGAGATCCATGCGGATCGGTACATCAGAAAGAATTGTATTCTGACATACAACGGCGGCCATCTGCTTATGATTGTGGCGGAAAACGGCGACGGCAATAACATCGTCCAGGGGAGACTGAGCATCGGAAATGACGTAAGCAGGTTCTGGTATCGCACCGACGAGAATGGAGCGTATACGGAAATCAACGTGAAGGAAAATTATGAGAACTTTACGGCTGCCATAGGACAGAACCAAGACTATCTGGAACTGACGGATGTGGACCCGGACCAGCCGGAAAGCGAAACCTACGACCTCTGGGTAGCAGGCAAGCAGGTCACAAAGACCAACCAGAGCAACGTGCTGGGTGACGGCACCGTGTCCTATGACCCGGATACCCACACCCTGACCCTGAACAATGCACACCTCACGCTGGGCGAGGATGCGGAGGAAGGCATTTCCAGCTGCGTCGATTCCGACTTGACGGATGATATGCTGACCATTACCGGCACCGCCAGCCTTTCCGATGCCGACGGGATCATGACGGTTGGCCCGCTGACGCTGGATAACGCAACCCTCACCCTTACGGGCGAAAGCGGGGACGGCGTCGAGGACGCGATCCGGGCAGGCAGCCAGTGTGACAAAGACATCACCATCCGAAACAGCACCGTGACCATTGCGGACTCAAACGCGGAGGGAGACTTCTTCCACTATGGCATTCGGTGCGGCAAGCTCACCGTGGCAAACAGCACGCTGAACGTGAAAGTCGGCGGCTCGGCCATCGTGGCAGACGAGTTGGTGGCTTCCGGCGCAGGCACCGTCATCACGGCAGAAACGGATGCATCGGAGGAACAGGATTATTATGCCCTCGAACTGGACGAGCTGACCCTGAGGGACAGCCTTGACCTGGTGGAAGGCAGCGTAAAGGAGAGCAAGAAGGCGAAGATCGCCCGGCCGGAGCAGGCCCCCACGTACTTTAAGGTCTACTGGGTCGTCCATCCGGGGGACGAACCGGTGAATGCAGGAATGCAGTTCCCCGGTGCGATCTTCGGCAGCGAGGAGGAAGAACGCCTCTTTGTGGGCTGGTTCCTTGAGGACGGCACCCGCTTGGAGGATAGCCCCTACTACATGGGCCCGGGCGTGGGCCATGTGGGCAACCTCGACCGGGACGTGACCTTCTATGGCCATTGGCGCACCGCCGAGAGCGACGAGGGCAGCGGAGACGGCGGAGACAGCTTCGGCACCCTTCTTGCGGTCGGCGCAGTCGTGGGCGTGGCGGGCGTCGTGGCCTATCAGGTGGGCACGGAGCTCATCCTTGACCAGCTCCTGCCCGCAGGGGTGGCCGTGCCCCATACCCGCGCCGAGCTGGCAATGCTCCTCTGGAACACCGCAGGCCGCCCGGCCCCGGTCGCTCTGCCCGCCTTTGCGGACGTAGCCGACCCGGAGATGACCCAAGCCGCCCAGTGGGCCATCGAGCAGGGCTACCTGAAAGCCCGCGCCGACGGCAGCTTTAAGCCGGACAAGGGCGTTGCCAAGTGGCGCGTCATCCGCGGCTACCGGGCAGTGACCGAACCATGACCGTGCAGGTAAAATAGCCCCACAGCACAAGGCCCCGCAGACTTTGAAAAAGGTCTGCGGGGCCGCTGTTTGTTTATGCACCTTGCAGCCGCCTGCACCAACGGAAAATTGCTGCCCAACATGGAGCGCATGGAACCCTTCAACGTGATCTACCAGACCGCCGAGGACGGTCTGGGCGATACGGTAAAGCCCCGTCTGATCGAAGCCGGGGCAGACCTTGACCGGGTGCTGGTCATTGACGACAGCGAGGTGCAACTCACCCTTTCGGATGAACGAATTGAAAAAGCCATTATTGAGAACAACGCCCGATTGGTCATCATCGACCCGATCCAGGCGTATCTCGGTGCCGATGTGGACATGAACCGGGCAAACGAAGTGCGCCCCATCTTCATGCGACTGGGACAGGTAGCGCAGCGAACAGGCTGCGCTATTTTGCTGATTGGGCACCTGAACAAAGCCGCCGGAATGCAGAGCCTGCAACGGGGCCTCGGCTCTATCGACATTGCAGCCGCCGTCCGCAGCGTCATGTTCATCGGCAAGCTGAAGCACGACCCCACCGTGCGCATCCTGACCCATGAGAAAAGTTCCCTTGCCCCGCCGGGCGTGTCGCTGGCGTTCTCTCTGGGGGACGAGGGTGGTTTCCGCTGGGTCGGCGAGTACGACATTACCGCAGATGAAATGCTGTCCGGCATCGAGCCGCAGCGGGAAACCAAGACCCAGCAAGCTAAAGACCTAATCTGCACCCTGCTTGCCGGAGGAAAGCAGGTGTTCAGCGAGGACATCGACAAGGCGGCTCTGGAAAGGGGCATCCCCGGCAGAACTGTCCGGGATGCCAAACGGGAACTGGGCGATGCCCTGAAAAGCAAGATCGTGGAAGGCCGCAAAAAGGTCTTTTGGATGGAATAAGCCATTTGACTGGCAGAAAATTTTGGCTGGCAAGAAAATCATGGTACACCCACAGTTGCCAGTCTGCCAGCCAAATTCAGAAAATGACGATTTAAGGAGGGATTGAATGGAAAATCAGAATTCGAGTTATTCGGTGCAGATTGGTAAAACCACCTTTATTGTGTGCGTGAAGCAGTCCGAAACTGCCAAAAAGCCGATTGAAAAGATGTTCAAGGATATGTGCAGACACGAAATTACAAGGGCTTCCTTGCGGACAACCTGATGAATTTAGAAAAATTACCGAAAACCTCTTGACGAAGTCCAGCCCGAGGGTACCGGCTACCGTGCCCGCACCCGGTTCGCCAAGTTTTTCAACCTCCCGGAATTGATGTCCATGTTCAAGGAGGTTGCGGACATTAAAACTTCCGACCAGCTTCATCTGCCGGTGCCGGTTGCAAAGTTTGAAACCGTGGTGGCAAAGCCGTCCGAAATTCAAAAGGAAATGGTGCAGGAACTGAGCAAACGTGCCGCAGATATCCACTCCGG